>JAUVMT010000185.1 GCA_030600085.1 Gemmatimonadales bacterium
AGATCGGGGCGGAGGACAACGACGTGTCGGTGAAGTTCACCGTGAGCGTGCCTCGGGGCGTGAACCTCTCCGCGCAGACAGTGAACGGCGGCATCGAGGCCAGGTCGATCGACGGCGACGTCCGTGCCCACACGGTCAACGGCGGCGTCAAGGTGTCAGCGACCGGCACGGCCGAGGGCCGAACCGTCAACGGCTCCGTCTCGGTCTCCATGGGCCGCGCGGAGGGCCCCCTGAGCTTCCAGACGGTCAACGGTAGCATCACGGTCGAGCTCCCCGGAGACGCGGCCGCCGACGTCGAGGCCCAGACCGTCAACGGCTCCATCAACACCGACTTCCCGATCACCGTGCAGGGGCGCTTCGGCATGCGGAGGGCGAAGGGTACGATCGGAGGCGGCGGACCGGACCTCTCGCTCCAGACCGTGAACGGGAGCATCAATCTGAAGAGGGCGAGCGGCTGAGGCTCAGTCACGGGGAACAACGGCGATCGCCCGCAGCGGGCCGCCCGTTCCTCCTTCGATCTTCATCGGCAACGCGATCACCAGGAATCCGGTCTCGGGAAGCTCTCCCAGGTTGGTGAGGTTCTCGAGACCGGGCACGTCGGCCGCTGCGGCCACCCTGTGCACGATGAAATCCGCCGAGGCTCCGAAGTCTATGGAAGCCGCGTCCACTCCCAGCACGGCCACCTCCCTCTCCTGAACGAGTAGCCGGGCGGCATCCTCGCCATAGCTCGGAAAGTGCAGATTACTGGCGTCGCCCGGAGTGTCGTCACCCAGATACGAGGCCCGGTCGGGCCAGAATCCGTCCCAGCCGGTGCGCAGCAGAACGATCGTGCCGGGGCGGATCCGACCGTGGCGAGCCTCGAAAGCCAAGACATCTTCCCCTGTGAGGCGATAGTCGGCATCGCGCGCAGCCCGGTCCGAGATATCGATGACCACGCCCGGTCCGACCAGCTGGTCGAGCGGTATCTGGTCCGCCGTCCGCCTTCCCTCCCCGAAGTGGATCGGGGCATCCAGGTGGGTGCCGCCGTGCTCCGGCGTCGCCAGGCTCGCGGCCGCGTAGAAGTAGCCAGCGCCCGTTCGGCCCCACGTCAGCGTGTCGAACTCGAAGGCCGACGGCGAGGTCGGCCAGTACACGGTGCGCTCGTTGAAGGGATGCGTGAGGTCGACCAGGCGCGACGAGCCCAGATCCAGCGACTGAGCGGACGCCAATGCCGGGATGAGGCACACTCCGACGGCCGGGAGCGAGAGAAGCCATCTCGAGAATCGATTCGTGAACATGCGATCACCTCGGCGGTATGGCGTGGGCGGCCAGGGGGTGGATCTTACCGCGACAGCTGCGTACCGACGAGAACCGAGGGTGGAGAAAGCGTGCTGGACGTCGCGGGGAGCTCGGAAGGATGACCAAAGAGGCCCGGGGCACGGCGGCCGTGTTCGGCTCAGCCGTGGGCTACAGCACCCTCCCGATCCTGGCCAAGCTCGCCCTCGCCGAGGGAGTTCGGGTTCTGCCGATGGTCGCCTGGCGGTTCCTGGTGGCGACGGCGGCGCTCTGGCTGCTTATCGCTCTGACCCGGAGGCATGTCCCACCTCGAAGGCGATGGCCTTCCCTGCTCGCGCTGGGGGTCATCTACGCCGTGAACGCGACGGCCTACCTCGCCGCGCTGCAGTGGGTCTCGGCCTCGCTCGCCTCGCTCGTGTTCTTCATCTATCCGGCGGTCGTGATCGTGCTGGCCGCCGTCTTTCTCGGCGAACAGCTAAGTCGACCGCGGGTGCTGGCCACCTTGATCGCGATCTCGGGGTGCGCCTTGATCGTGGGCTTCGATGGGCGCCGAGCGGACCCGCTTGGCCTCCTGCTGATCTTGATCGCCGTGGCCTTCGTCGCGATCTACATCCTCTGGGGGAAGACGCTCATCCAGGACGCGCCCGCCCACGGAGCGGCCGCCGTTAGCCTCATGGCGACCGGTGCCGTCGCGGCGCTGGCCGCGGTCCTTTTCGGAGGTCTGGCGCTCGGTGGTGGGCCTCGTGGAGCCTTCCTGGTAGCTCTGATGGGCGTGATCTCCACGGCCGTGCCGGTCACGCTGCTGCTCGTCGGCATCCGGGACATCGGGCCGGGTCAGGCGGCCGTATATGCGACCGTGGAGCCCCTGCTTACGGTCCTTCTGGCCTCTCTTCTCCTGGGGGAGAGAATCTCGATCCTGCAGTATGCCGGTGGCCTCGTCCTGCTGAGCGGCGTGCTGTGGCTGCGGCTGCAGCGGCCGCGGCTGCCGCCCGCCGCCGCCGAGTAGACGGCCGGCCTGTGGAGGACAGCCGCCCGCTCCCATCGGTTCAGGCCAAGGAAGCCTCCTCTTCGATCTCCGCCGTCCAGGTGACGTCGACCGCACCGCGCAGCGTCGCCGCCGTCGGACACTTGGACTGGTGCAGCTCCAGAGCCCAGTCGACGACGTCCCGCGTGCCGTCCGGGATGCGTAACCGGTATTCGATCTCGATGCGAGTGAGCACGGGCAGTCGGTCCACGATCTCGTTGAAGCCCGTTACCGTCGCCATCATCGCCCCCGGGTCGAGCCTGACCTCGCGCGCCTCCAGCGCGCCGTTGAGCGTTCCCAGCATTCACCCGCCGGTGAGGGCCACCATGTAATCGACGGGGAGCGGCTGATCCTGAGCCTCGATCCGGTAGTGTTCCTTGATCGGGCCGTGAACGCCCATGTCGAACTCGGCCCCGGTCTCGAGCCGGGCCCTTCGATGGACACCCTCGACCTTCCACACCTGCGCGCGAGAGACATAGAACGGTTCGGTCACGCCATCCTCCTCGTTTCAACTCTGGAACAGTCTGCAGCCTGACCGAGAATCCTGCCAGAGCGTCGGGAGCGTGACTGTCTCTCCCTTGCTGGTCCTTCGAGTCGCCGCCTAGCTTCGCATCGCATCCACTCGACGAACCACGTGTGCAAGAGGTCCGACATGCGCTCAGCCCAGAAGATCCTCCCGATCGCTCTCACCCTCCTCTCCGCGGCCTGCACCGCCGGCGATGGCCCCGATCAGGGCGGACGGGGCGGAACCGTCTCCGCCTCCGGCTCGGAGGCCTTGGCGGCGCTCGCCGAACGGTACTGGGAGTGGCACCTGGAGACGAGTCCCAGGTCGGCCACCAGCATCGGCGACCGCCGATACGATGACCGCCTCGCCGACATCACGCCGGCGGGCCGGGAGCGCCGGTACGGGGCGATCGAGGCGTTCCTCGCCGAACTCAGGGCGATCGGGCACGAGAGCCTGGCCGGACAGGATCTGATCAGCTACATGGCGCTCGAGGAGGAGCTCCAGGATGATCTCGACCGTCGCGTCTGCCGGCTCGCCGAGTGGCGCGTGGACCACCGCACCGGACCCCAGGTGAGCCTCCTGACCATCGCGGACATTCAGCGCGTCGAGACGCCCCCCGATGGCGAGAAGATGGTCAGGCGGTGGCGTGCGATGGGGCCGTACGTTGACGCCTACATCGAGAACCTCCGTCTCGGCCTCGGGGATGGCCTGGTCTCCAATCGACTCTCCGTCGAATACGCGATCGAGCAGCTTCGGATGCAACTCGAGAAGCCCGACGCCGAATGGCCGCTAGCTAAGCCCGGCGTGGTGCGGCGAGAGGGATGGTCGGACGAGCAGCACGAGGAGTTCGGAGCCGCGCTGGTGGCGGCCATCGGGGAGAGCGTGCGGCCAGCCTTCGAGCGTCTGCTGGATTTCTTCGAGGAAGAGCTTCGATCGGCGGCCCGGACGGGAGATCAGGTGGGGATGGTCGGGCTGGCGGGCGGTGAAGAATGCTACCGGATCCTCCGGCACTCCTACACGACGCTCGGCCTGACGGCGGAGGAGATCCACGAGATCGGCCTCCAGGAGAATGCCCGAATCCGTGCCGAGATGACGACGCTCGGCGAGCCGGTGTTCGGCACCTCGGACGTGAGCGAGATCCAGCGCAGGCTCCGCACCGATCCGGCCCTGCATTTCTCGACGGCCGAGGAGGTCAAGGCGAAGGCGGAAGAGGCCACGGCACGGGCGCAGGCGGCGATTCCCGAGTGGTTCGGACGCCTTCCCGAGACTCCCATCGTGGTCGAGGAGATTCCGGAGTACGTTGCGCCCTTCACGACGATCGCCTACTACCGGAGGCCTGCCGCAGATGGAACGCGACCCGGCACGTACTTCATCAACACATACGCTCCAGAGACCCGGCCGAGGTACGACGCCGAGGTCCTCGCGTACCACGAGGGAATCCCCGGTCACCACCTCCAGCTGGCGATCGCACAGGAGCTGACGGAGATCCCGGAGTTCCGGAAATACCAGGGCGCCACTGCGTTCGTCGAGGGGTGGGCGCTATACACCGAGCGGCTGGCCGATGAGATGGGCCTCTACACCGACGATCGGGACCGGCTCGGCGTGCTCTCGTTCGACGCCTGGCGCGCCAGCCGACTGGTCGTGGATACCGGCATTCACGCCTTCGGCTGGACGCGCGAGCAAGCGATCGAGTACATGCTCGAGAACACGCTGCTCGCCGAGAACAACGTGGAGAACGAGGTGGATCGGTATATCTCGTGGCCCGGCCAAGCCCTGGCCTACAAGCTTGGACAGCGGGAGATCATGCGGCTGAGAGACCAGGCCAAAGAAGTCTTGGGCCCGGATTTCGAGATCAAGACCTTCCACGATCGGGTGCTGGAGAACGGTGCCGTGAGCCTCGCGGTGCTGGCGACCATCATCGAGGAGTGGCTGGCCGAAGAAGCCGCCGGCAGCTAGCCGTCACCCCGGCTCGCCACCGGAGCCTCGGAGGGATTTGGGCGTAAGGGCGGAATACGAAAAAAGGGGCGAAACCGACTCCGGCTCCGCCCCTTCCGATCCCCGCTATCGCCGGATCAGTCCAGAGGGTCTTCCGCCGCGCCGGGATCGATCTCGGAGCCCTTGCGGCGCTGACGCGCCCGGGCGGCCGCCCAACTCGCCAGGCCGAGGCCCATCAGCGTCGTGCTAACTGGCTCGGGAACCTCCGACATCGGAGGCCCGCCGCCATCATCGGTCGGCCAACCATCCC
>JAUVMT010000006.1 GCA_030600085.1 Gemmatimonadales bacterium
GGCCTCAAGCTGTGGTTTCTGTTTCGGCAGATGGGAGTGACCGGGCTTCGGGCCTTGCTTCGCCGCCATCTTGGCCTGGCTGCCGACTTCGCGGATCGGATGCGGCGGGACAGCCGGTTCGAGCTGGCAGCCCCGGTTCCCTTCGGCACCGTGTGCTTTCGGGCGCATCCACCGAGGGCGCGCCTCGGGGCGTCCGAGACGCCGATGACCGCAGAGCCCGACGACCTCGAGGCAGCCAATGAGGGCGGCCGGGTGTCGAACGAAGCGTCGAACGAGTGGAATCGTGAGCTGATGGCGCGCGTGAACCGCCGAGGGCCCGTTTTCCTCTCCCACACGGTTCTGGACGGCCGCTACACGCTGCGCTTGGCCGTCGGCAGCGTGCACACGGAGGCGCGTCACGTTGAGGCGGCCTACCAGATCCTCTGCGAGGAACACGATGAAATGGCCGGAGCCGGCGGCTCCGCGATCGGAGAAGAACGGATGACGACGGTATGATCGATCCGGCGAACACCGGGCCGCGAGCCCGTCGGAGGGCCAGACCCGGTCTGGCGATGGCGCTGCTGGTGGCACTCGGCTGCTCGGGGGAGGCCGGAACCGCCCAGGAGACGCCGCCCCCTGGCGGGGAGCCTACCGGCGAGAGCTCCCTGGAAGGCGACCCGGCCCAGCAGGAGTGGGCCGTGCTTCCAACGCAGCACAGTGTCCTGATCAACCGGGCGGACCAATCCCGCATCAGGGGCAGCCCGGAGGCGCCGGTCCGGATCCTGGAGGTCTCGGACTTCCAGTGCCCGTTCTGCGCGCGGTTCAACCGGGAGACCTTCCCCGTCCTCGATAGCCTCTACATCGAGACCGGGAAGGTGGAATACGTATGGATCTCCTTCGCGAACCCGAGCCACCAGTTCGCCTGGCCGGCGATCGAGGCGGCCTTCTGCGCGGGAGCGGTCGGCAAGTTCTGGCAGATGCACGATATCCTGTTCGAGCGACAGGGCGAATGGTCTACGTCGGACGATGCCTGGGCGACGTTCATCGACTATGCGCGGGAGCTCTGGATCGACGAGGAGTCCTTCGGTGCTTGCCTTCGGGATGACCGCACGGCACCCCTCCAGATCAGGGACTTTCAGTCCGTGAATCGTGCGGGGATCAGCAGCACGCCCTTCTTTATCATCGCCGACAGCTTGTCGATCCGAGGGGCCGCTCAGGTGAGTCAGTTCAGGACCGTCCTGGACAGCCTGTTGAAGGTGGGTGACGCGCCGTAGCGGGAAGGCTCCTAACTCCTAACCCTCGCGAAACACGGACCGCATCCCCTCCAGAGCGAGCGATGCCGTGCGCGCCCCCGCCGAGAAGGTGCGGACGAGCTGGCGCTCCCCCACCCCCTCAAGCGGAATGTCGTAGGTGAAGTGAACGGAGACGCCCACCGGGCGAACGTCGGCCGCCGCCGCGTCGCTCCAACCGGCCGCCGCGTCCAGCGCGCCCTCCATGTGTACCTCCACGGCATCCGCGTCCGCGCCCACATCCTGCGCTGCCTTCGCTAGCCGAGCGGCCAGGCGCTCGTTGGCGTCCGGGTCGGCGGGCCTCTCCTCGAGCCAGAGGGAGGGTGGAGCGACATCCACGTTCAGGAAGCCCAACATCACGCTACGGTCGAAGGTCAGGTCGCCCGCGGTGAGCGGTTCCCCTTCCTCCTCGCCGGGTTCGGCCGGCGCCGAAAGGTATCCGGACACCCCCTCAGTCCCCAGGTTCGCGCAGGCGAGCGCGAACTCATCGATCACCAACTCCACGAGCGCGGACGGCGCGTGCAGCGTCTCGATCGCCCCCGACTCCATGATGTCCAGCTCGGACTGATCGAAAGCCAGGCCACGGAAGAACCAGGACAGGGGCTCCTGCCTGCCCTCGAAGAGGTCACGCGTTCCGAGGCCTTCTTGTCGCAGTGCGGCGAGCAGGATGGCGCCCATCTGGTGGCGGGTCAGGGGGCTCAACGCGAGATCATCACGTGGGCGTTCGCCTCGCCGGAGAACATCACCCACGGAGCGTCGCCGGCCGGCGCCGAGGGGAGGCCCAGTTCTTCGGCGGTGGCCCCCGGAACGTAGATCACGTACAAGCTCGAGGCGTCTCCCGGCTGCTCACCGGACGCCGAGGGCGGCTCGGGAGCGAAAAGGTTGTAGAGCGCCGCGGGTTGCGACGGCATCTGCAGCTTCCCCTCCCGAGCCTCGGACTGACGGGATCGGATCGACTCGCCGCCGTCCATCCCGCTCGCCCGCAGCTCGCGCCCTCGACTCATGTACGGCTCGAGGGATCGGTCGTAGCAGGCGACGTGAAAGCGCTCTTGTCGCGGATCGTCCGCCAGGCAAATCAACGAACTGGCCGCGGATCCTTCGCGGAGCGTTGCTAACGCGCCGCCGTCGCTGTATCCAAGTACCGCGGCGCCGTCGCGCAAGGATGGAGGAGCAGCGAGAACCGCTTCCGCGATCTGTTCGTCGGCCGGCTTGAACCGCACCGATCTCGGTGGCTCGCACGCCGCGAGCGCGCACAGAACGGTTAGACACCAGCTGACGGTGGCGATTCGGCGCATACGCTCAACTCCAGAATCCGAGGGTCGCGTTCATCAAGGCCCTCGATAACGCTAGCACGTGCACACAGACGATGCACGGGAGCCCGCAGCCCTTGCGGGAGGGGCCTTCCCTCGGCGAGTGTTGCGCCCCCGAGCACGGCGTCAGTCACAGAGAGGATTGAGGACGGAGTCGATGCCCGAGAAGACCGTGATCGCAGTTCCGCGCGAGAGCGCTCCCGGCGAGACCCGAGTGGCGCTCACTCCGGACACCGTTCGCCGTCTCGTCTCCGACGAGGTCGCCGTGCGCGTCGAACAGGGAGCGGGAGTCCTCGCCGCCTTCCCCGATGAGACCTACAGCGAAGCCGGAGCGGAAGTGGTGGGCGGACCCGGTGGGCTCGCGGAGGCCGACATCTGGGTGAGGGTGCAGCCACCTCGTGAACGGGAGGATGGGACCGACGAGGTAGGGATGATCCGTTCCGGCGGCGTGCTCGCCGGCTTCCTCAACCCCGCTGAATCCCCCGACCTCCTGCGGCGACTGGCCGAGCGTCAGGTCACCGCGCTGTCGATAGAGCTGCTGCCCCGAATCACCCGTGCGCAGCGGATGGATGCCCTCTCCGCGATGAGCACCGTGGCCGGCTACAAGGCCGTCATCATCGGAGCGGACACGCTCGGCAAGCTCTTCCCGCTCCTCATCACGGCCGCCGGCACGCTCTCGCCGGCGCATGTCCTCGTGATCGGGGCCGGCGTTTCGGGTCTTCAGGCGATCGCGACCGCCCGCCGGCTGGGCGCCGTGGTCGAGGCCTTCGATGTCCGACCGGCCGTGAAAGAGCAGGTGGAGAGCCTCGGCGCCAAATTCGTCGAGGCCGACGAGCAGAACGAGGTCGGCGGCGGGGAGACCGGGGGTGGCTACGCGGAGGAGCTCTCCGAGCACGAGCAGGAGGCCGAGCGCCGACTGCTCGCGAAGCACGTGGCCAAGTCGGACGTGGTGATCACGACGGCCCTCATTCCCGGGAAGCCCGCCCCCCTGATCATCACCGCGGAGATGGTGCGAGGCATGCGACACGGCTCGACCATCATCGACCTGGCGGCCGTGGCGGGCGGAAACTGCGAGCTCACCGAGCCGGGACAGAGCGTGGAGCGAGACGGCGTGGTGATCCACGGCGCGACGAACCTGCCCGCTCAGGTGCCGGTCCACGCCAGCCAGATGTACTCACGCAACCTGCAGGCACTGCTCAACCACCTGATCTCGGAGGAGGGCGTTCAGATCGACCTGGACGACGAGATCACGGGAGCGATCTGCGTGACGCACGCGGGCGAAGTGCGGTACGGGACATGACCCGAAGCCGGTGCGGCCCGCGAGTAGCGAGCGGAAGAGCTCGCGTCGAGAAAGGGATCAAGGGATGACCGGAACGCTGCTTGTCGGCATCTACGTGTTCGTCCTCGCCATGTTCGTGGGCTTCGAGGTGATCACGAAGGTGCCTCCCACACTACATACGCCTCTGATGTCGGGCGCGAACGCCATCTCGGGGATCTCGATCGTCGGCGCGCTGGTCATCGCCGGGACCGGCGGCTCGCAGCTCCTGACGATCATCGGCTTCATCGCGGTCGTCTTGGCGACGATCAACGCGGTCGGCGGCTTCATGGTCACGGACCGGATGCTCCGGATGTTCCGGCGCGACCGTGACACGGAGGGTACGGCGTGAACTTCGATCTCTATATCTGGATGGCCTATCTGCTCTCGGCCGTCCTCTTCATCCTCGGCCTGAAGCAACTCAGCTCGCCCGAGACCGCGCGGCGCGGGAACAGGGTCGCCGCCGTCGGCATGCTGCTCGCCGTCGTCGCCACGCTACTCGACCGTCAGATCATCGACTTCACCTGGATCCTGATCGGTCTGGTGACGGGGTCGCTGATCGGCGCGATCATGGCGCGTACCGTGAAGATGACGGCGATGCCCCAGATGGTCGCCGTGTTCAACGGCTTCGGCGGAGGCGCCTCGGGGCTCGTCGCGGCGGCCGAATACGTCCGCCACATGGGGAGCCCCGAGCCTCTGGCGACGGACCTGGGCGTCTCGATCATGGCGGGGACCTTGATCGGGGGCGTGACCCTCTCCGGAAGCTTCGTCGCGTTCGGAAAACTCCAGGGGATCGCGGAAAAGGCCGCCACCTATCCGCTGCAGAAGACGTTCAACTTCCTGCTGGCCGCTGCGACGGTGGCCGCTGCGGTCTACCTGATCATCTCTCCGGTGGACACGAACGGCTACGTGATCCTCGCCGGGCTGGCGCTCCTCCTCGGAGTCCTGGTCGTGATCCCGATCGGCGGCGCCGACATGCCCGTGGTGGTCGCGCTGCTGAACTCCTACTCGGGTCTCGCCGCTTCTGCGGCCGGTTTCGTGTTGTCGAACAACGCGCTCATCATCAGCGGCGCGCTCGTAGGCGCGTCGGGACTCATCCTCACCAACATCATGTGCCGGGCGATGAACCGCTCGCTCGCCAACGTGCTGTTCGGCGCCTTCGGCGCCGGCGCAGTGGCCGGACCGGCTGCGGGCGCGGAGGAGGGAGAGCAGGTCGCCAACCCGATCGATGCGGAGGACTGCGCGATGATGCTCGCCTACGCGCGGTCGGTCGTCTTCGTGCCCGGCTACGGTCTCGCCGTGGCACAGGCTCAGCACCGGCTCCGGGAGCTGGCAGACCTGCTCGAGTCGCGGGGGGTCGACGTGAAGTACGCCATCCATCCCGTTGCGGGCCGCATGCCAGGCCACATGAACGTGCTTCTGGCAGAGGCCAACGTCCCGTACACGGAGCTCTACGAGATCGACGACATCAACCCGGACATCGCGAACGTGGACGTGGCGGTCGTCGTCGGAGCGAACGACGTCGTGAACCCGGCGGCGCGGGACGACCCCAACAGCGACATCGCCGGGATGCCGATCGTGGAGGTGGACAAGGCGCACCACTGCGTCGTGCTCAAGCGCAGCCTGAACCCCGGCTTCGCCGGCATCCAGAATCAGCTCTTCTTCCTGCCGAACACCCGCATGTTGTTCGGCTCGGCCGAGAAAACGATCGCCGACCTCGTGCACGAGGTAAAGGCGCTCTAGCGGACCTCGCGGGAGCGCACTCGCGCGCGATCTCGCGACAGAAGTGCTCAGCCGCGGGAGATCTTCACCCCACCGTTCGTCGTCCTGGCCCGGATCAGTTTGCCTCCGGAGCCCAACTCGGTCGTAAGCATCTTGTCGAGACGCCCCTGCACCGTCACCGGGAAGCCGATCTCGAGGCGCCCGTTCACGGTCCCGGTCTCGAGACGGGCTGAATAGCCCTCCGGGATCTGGAGGTTGACGCCGCCGTTCGTCGTCTTGACGTCCAGACCCTCGCCCTCCCATTCATCGCCGGTGAGCTCGATGCTCAAGCCCCCGTTGGTCGTCGAGCCGCTGACGTAGCCCGACACGTCGACCAGGCTGACGCCACCGTTCACGGCCCGGAACTCCAGGTCCCCGGAGACGCCCTCGATGCCAATCCCGCCGTTCATCGTCTCGAGCGAGAGGTCCGTCCGGGCCGGTACCGATAGGCGGAAGCTCACGGCCCACGATTCGTCCTCGCCGCCCTTCGGGCCCTCCGCTCGGATCGTTCCACCGTCCGTGCGGATTGAAACCTCCTCGGCGATCTGCCGGGCGCGCGCCTGCGTCTCGGCTCGGGCGTACACCTTGGCCTGGATCTTCACGTCGTTACGGTCCCCACCCGTCACGGCGACGCCGCCGTTCGGCCCCGCGTCGACCGTGACGCTGCCGGTGGCCGGCAGCGTTTGCTCCCGGACCTCGCAGTAGCGGTCCTCGTCATCATCGTAGGATTCCTCGCACCACTTCCCGGCATCCTGAGCCCGCGCGCCTGTGGCGATAAGCAGCAGGAACGCTCCGGGCAGGAGCAGGGTGCGAAGTTGTAAGAGCTCCCGAGGCATCATCGTCCTCCTCCGAATGGGTATCGTCCGTCCAAGAAACACGGCTCCGTGGGGTCTGACGTCGCGCGAACCCGGATGGTTGCAGCCGACTGGAAGTCGCGTCCGGCCCGACGCCGCTCAGACCTCTCCCGTCAACTCCAGAAAGCGACCGGCCAGCGCCGGCCCCGCTCCTGCATCCTCGTGCTTGAAGAAGACGAAAGCCTCCCCCCAACCCTGCGAGCCGATCCTCCGAGCCCAGGAGGCCAGCTCTCCGTCGTCGTACTCGGAGCGGCGGAGCCGCACGTACCCCCAGCTCGCCGTGGAGACCATCTCGGGCGCCGCCTTCTCGTCGGTCTCGGCAGCGCACAGGGCCACATCGTGCTCACGCAGCGCCGTCAAGACCTCCTCGTCGAACCAGGAGTCGTGCCGGAACTCCATCGCCGCCCGGAAGCCCTTCGGGATCAGGGAGAGAAAGCCGGAGAGGAGTTGCAGGTCCTTCTTCAAGTTCGGCGGGAGCTGGAAGAGGATGGCGCCCAGGTGATCGCCGAGAGCCGCCGAGACCGAGAAGAGATAGTCCGTCTCATCGGCCACATCCTTCAGTCGCTTGAAGTGGGTGATGCGACGGGACGCCTTGAGGACGAAGCGAAAGGGATCGCCGACCTGCTCGACCCATGATTCCAGGACTGAAGCACGCGGCATTCGGTAAAAGGTGTTGTTGATCTCGACGGCCGGGAGCCGCCCGGAGTAGTAACGGAGCATCTCCTTGGCCGGCAGGTCCTCGGGGTAGAAGCTGCCCTTCCACTCCTTGTAGCTGAAGCCGCTCGTGCCCACGGAAAGGCGTGGCGCGTCCATTCCCATCTCAGCGGCGCTCGGCCAGTGCCACGGCGAACCGAGCCGATCCATCGGTCTCCCAGCGGCGAACCCGGAGTTCGCCGGCTTCGAGGAGTGCCCGCGCGGACTCGGGAGTGTACTTGTGGCTCAGCTCCGTGCGGATCGACTCTCCCGCCTCCAAACGGACCTCCAGATCCAGGTCGGCGATGCGCACCGACTGGGCCGTTTCGGAGACGAGGTGCATCTCGATCCGAGCGCGCCCTGAGTCGTACAATGCCCGGTGTCGGAACTTCCTCTCGTCGAAGTCGGCGTGAAGCTCACGGTTGAGGACATTCAGCAGGTTCAGGTTGAACTCCGCCGTCACCCCGGCCGCGTCGTCATAGGCCGCCTCGAGCTCCCGAGCGTCCTTGACGAGATCGAAACCGATCAGAAAGCCGTCGCCGGGCTCGAGCTCTTCCGCCACGCACACCATGAATCGACGTGCCGCCTCAGGGGTGAAGTTGCCGATCGTCGAGCCGAGGAAGGCGATCAGCCGGGGCCTGCCGGCGAAGGAGAGATCCAGGGGCGCGTCGAAGTCCCCGACGACGATCACGACCTGCAGCTCCGGGTACTCGGAGACGAGAAGGTCTGCCGCGGCATGCACGGCATCCTCGCTCACATCGACCGGCGCGTAGCCTTCCAGCGTCCCCTGCGCGCGCATGGCGTCGAGGAGGAGGCGGGTCTTCGTGGAGCTCCCCGAACCGTACTCTACGAGCACGTGGGCGCCGACGTCGGAGACGAAATCGGCGGCGTGAAGCTCGAGAATCTCGGTCTCCGCCCGAGTCAGGTAGTACTCGGGCAGCGCCGTGATGCGCTCGAACAAGGCCGAGCCGCGCGCATCGTAGAAGTACTTGGGAGGGATCTCTTTCACAGGGCCGGTCAGCCCGTCGCGAACGTCTCGGGCGAGCTCGGCGTGCCGATCTCGCGGGCCGAGGACGTTCCGCACGACGACCCTGTCGTCGGCCGCTGCTGCGCTCGGTCTCTCCATTCGGTTCTCCATGCACGCCGCCACTTCGCCCGAGCGGGCCGAGGTCGCAAAGGTAGGCGGCGCCTTGGCAGCCGTCCAACGCGGACCCCAAGTTGACATAGACGCCCGGGCGTAACCCTCGAGAACCCGGGCAGCCGAGGGGCGGTGAGCGCCGAGGAGTTCGATGAAGACGGAAGCACCCCGGACGGCCGCGGTCGAGTTCGACGGCACATTCCTTAGACTGGGACGCCGCGACGTGCTCCGCGGGGTCTCGTTCCACGTATCGAGCGGCGAGACCGCCGTCATCCTCGGTCGCAGCGGTGCCGGAAAGTCCAGCGCCCTGCGCCTGGTGAATCGGCTGCTCGAGCCCACCGCAGGCACCGTACGGGTGGGCGGACGCCCGACAACGGAGTGGGAGCCGATCGCTCTTCGTCGCCGTACCGGCTACGTGATTCAGCGGATCGGCCTCTTTCCGCACCGTACGGTCGCGGCCAACGTAGCGCTCGTGCCGCGGCTGCTGGGCTGGGAGAGGGAAAGGCAGGAGCGTCGCACGGCGGAACTGCTCGAGCTCGTGGGTCTCCCGCCCGCCGAGTACGCCGGACGCTATCCGGCTGAGCTCTCGGGCGGTCAGCAGCAGCGGGTCGGAGTGGCGCGCGCGCTGGCCGCCGACCCACCCATCCTCCTGGCCGACGAGCCGTTCGGCGCCCTGGATCCGATCACGCGGCGCGAGCTGCAGGTGGAGTTTCGCCGCCTCGCCACCCAGCTCGGGAAGGCCGTGTTGTTCGTGACCCACGACGTCCGTGAGGCGCGCCGGCTCGGCGACCGGATCATCCTCCTGGCGGAGGGCAAGGTCGCCTTCGCGGGCAGCCCGGCCGAGTTCGGCGAATCCAGACACCCGGCCGTGGTGGCCTTTCGACCGGAGGACGAGCTTTGAGCTCCGCTGACGCCGCCGGATGAACTTTCTCGACTACCTGATCGCCAACCGGGCCGACGTGCTCGCCAAGACCGTCGAGCACCTCTTCCTCGTCGGCACCTCGGTCGGCATCGCCGTATTCATCGGAATCCCCACGGGGATCCTCCTCACACGGCGAGAGGCTCTCCGCAAGCCGATCATCGGCTTCGTGAACGTGATCCAGACCATCCCGAGCCTGGCGATCTTCGGCTTTCTGATCCCCGTGCCCCTGATCGGGGGAATCGGGGCCCGCACGGCCATCGTCGCGCTCTCCGCCTATGCGCTCCTCCCGATCGTGCGCAACACCTACGAAGGCATCCGTGGAATCGACCCGGCCGTTCGGGAGTCGGGCGTCGCCATGGGGATGACCGACGCTCAGCTGCTGCGCGAGGTCGAGTTTCCCCTCGCGCTCGGCGTGATCGTGGGCGGCGTACGGCTTGCCACGGTGATCGGAATAGGGATCGCCACGATCGCCGCGGCGATCGGTGCGGGAGGGCTCGGAGTGTTCATCTTCCAGGGGATCTCCATGGTGAACAACCAGGTGATCTTGGCAGGCGCGATTCCGGCCGCGCTTCTGGCTCTGACGGCTGACGCCGGCCTGGGCCTCCTGGAGCGCAGGTACTCACGCTGGCGACGCGCGTGAGGGCGCTACCCGGTGCTGGGGTTAGTAAGGGGCTCGGCCGCTCTGTCGCCGTGGTTCTCCTGGCAGCCCTCGCGCTCCACGGCTGCGGGGGGGAGCGTCGTCCTCTCGTGGTCGGCTCGAAGAACTTCACCGAGCAGAGCCTCCTCGGCGAGATCCTCGCGGGCTGGATCGAGCGCACGACGACCATCCCGGTGCACCGCCGCCTCCACCTCGGCGGCACGTTCATCTGCCACCAGGCTCTCCTCGGAGGCGGCATCGACCTGTACGTCGAGTATACGGGAACGGCCTTCACGGCGATCCTCCAGCATCCGCCGGTTACGGACCCGGACTCGGTGCGTCGCGTCGTCGGCTCCGAGTATGGCCGGCGATGGGCGGCGGAGTGGTCGGCACCGCTCGGCTTCGAGAACACCTTCGCCATTCTCGTCCGCCGGAGCACGGCAGACTCCCTGGGTCTCCGCACCATCAGCGACGCGGTGCCCCATGCGGAGCGCTGGAGGGCCGGATTCGGCTACGAGTTCACGGAACGGGAGGACGGGCTACCCGGACTGGAGCTCCTCTACGGGCTGCGGTTCGGCCGGGACCCGCGCCTCATGGACCTCGGGCTCCTGTATCGAGCTCTGGCGAACGGCCTCGTGGACCTGGTGGCCGGCAACTCGACGGACGGTCAGATCGCGGCGCTGGATCTCGTGATGCTCGAGGACGACCGGCGGTACTTCCCGCCCTACGAGGCAGCACCGGTCGTGAGCGCCGCCGCGCTGGAAGAATACCCGGAGCTCAGGGGGGCGCTGCGCCAGCTGGCGGGCCGCCTCGACACGGAGGAGATGCGTGCCATGAACCGCGCGGTGGACGTGGACGGCCGCGACTTTCGCCAGGTCGCCCGTGAATGGGTCGAGCGGGAGCTGCGAGACGGTCCCGCGTACCCTTGACCGGACCTCGGCGCCGTCCGCGGGTGTTTCAAGGATGTGCGCGGTTTTAGGTTGAGAGGTACGAGAGAACGGGAACTTCGAGGTTTCTCGTGTACCGTCTCAGAAGTCCGGTAGGCACCGAGGGGGCCCAGTCGTCCGCTTCGGCAAGGCGCGAGGACACAGCGTGACTTCTGAGACGGTACACTAAATCAAGTAGAGTGGAGAGATGAGCACGGCTAAGACGCATGTGAGCGAGGCCGAAGCGCGGCGGGTCGCGGAAGGGGCGCGCGAAAAGGAATGGGGCGACCACACGTTCGTGCGGGACCTGTTCCTCGGGGACTTCCGGCTGGGCCTGATCCACCCCTATCCGGATCCCGACGAGCACATCGGTCCGGCGGCACGCACGTTCATCGAGGAGCTGCGGGAGTTCCTGCGCACCGAAGTCGACTCCGAGCAAATCGACCGGGACCGGAAGATCCCGCCCGATGTGGTGGACCGGCTCCGGAAAATGGGGGCCTTCGGCCTCAAGATCCCGCAGGAGTACGGCGGCTACGGCTTCAATCAGACCGAGTACAGCAAGATCATGGGAGTCATCGGCACCGTCGACGGAAGCCTCGTCGCCTTGCTCTCCGCCCATCAATCGATCGGCGTCCCGCAACCGCTCAAGCTCTTCGGGAGCGAGGAGCAGAAACGTCAGTATCTGCCGCGGCTCGCCAAGGGCGCGATCTCGGCCTTCGCCCTCACGGAGGACGATGTCGGATCGGATCCGGCCCGCCTCGCGACAATCGTCGAGCGGACCGAAGAGGGCGTCTACATCCTGAACGGCGAGAAGCTCTGGTGCACGAACGGGACGGTGGCCGACATCATCGTCGTCATGGCCCGGCACAGCGACAGCGGGATGATCTCGGCGTTCATCGTGGAGATGGACTGGCCGGGCGTCGAGGTCGTCCAGCGACTCCACTTCATGGGCCTGGGTGGAATCGAGAACGGCATCATCCGCTTCCGCGACGTCCGGGTCCCCGCCGAGAACCTCCTCGGCAAGGAAGGCCGCGGTTTGAAGATCGCGCTCGTCACTCTGAACACGGGCCGCCTGACGATCCCTGCGGTCTCCGCGGGGAGCGGAAAGGCCGCGATACAGATCGTTCGCGAGTGGGCCTCCGAGCGCGTTCAGTGGGGTCAGCCGGTAGGCAAACACGAGGCCGTCGCCCAGATGATCGCGCGCATCACCGCCGACACCTTCGGGATGGATGCCCTCTCGGAGATCGCGGCCCTGTTGGCCGACCGGCCCGGGTACGACATCCGGCTCGAGGCGGCGATCGCCAAGCTGTTCAACACGGAGGTGGGCTGGGATCTCGTGGATGACGCCCTGCAGGTGCGCGGTGGCCGCGGCTACGAGCGGGGCGATTCGTTGGCCGATCGCGGAGAGGCCCCGATCGGCCTCGAGCGGATGCTCCGGGACTTCCGGATCAACCGCATCTTCGAGGGCTCGAGCGAAATCATGCGCCTGTTCATCGCACGGGAGGCGGTGGACTGGCACCTGCAGCTGGCCGGAGAGTTGGTCGAGGGCGATCTCTCGCTCGGAGCGAAGTTGGCCCGGCTGCCGAAGGTCGTCATCACCTACGCGGCGTGGTATCCCTCCCGGTGGCTCAGCTGGGGCCGGTGGCCCAGGTACGGGGAGTTCGGCGAGCTCGCGACGCACCTGCGTTTCGTTCAGCGGTCGTCGAGAAAGCTGGCTCGCACGCTCTTCCACAAGATGATGCGATACGGAGCGGGGCTTCAGCGCAAGCAGGCGCTGCTCTTCCGAGGCGTGGACGTGGGAGCGGAGCTGTTCGCGATGGCGGCGGTCGTCTCGAAGACGCAGATGCTCACCCGAAAGGGCGATCCCTCCGCTCCGCATGCGCGGAAGGTGGCGGACGTCTTTTGCCGCATGGCTCGACGGCGCGTGCGCCAGCTCTTTAGGGAGATGTCCTCCAACGACGACGCCCTCCTTTACCGAACCGCACGCGAGGTCCTGGACGGCGACCACATGTGGCTGGAGGAGGGAATCGTCGGCCTGCAGGAGCTGGCGAAAAGAGGAACGGCCTCGGAGGCGCGGCCCGTCGAGGAGGTCGCGGAACCGCTCGAGGAGGTCGTCGAGCACTCCACGGCGGAGATCGGTTGAGGCGCTCCATCCGGCTCTGATCGCTCAGAGCCGGGCCTCGATCCAGTCCGCGACGTCGCGCACGGCGGCCTCCCAGGCCAGGTCGTTGTGGGGTTCGTGGCGAACCCCCCTGTAGATCCGCAGCGTCGCATCCGCCGAGCCCGCTCGCTCAGCGACCAGCCGGCTCCCCTCCGGCGAGTTGAGCGGATCATCGCCCCCGTGAACCACGAGAAGGGGTAGCTTCAGCTCCGGGAGCCGGCCCTTCGCGCGTTCGATCGCCGAGAGAGCCTCCACTCCCCAGCGTGCCGTCGCGCGTCGGTGTACGAGCGGATCCTCCTCGTAGGCCCGCACGACCTCCGGATCCCGTGACAGCGCCCCGGCGTCCACTCCGGGACGCAGCGCGGTGCGCGGGAGGATCCGCGAGAGCGCCTTCGCCACGAGGACGAGCCAGGGCTTGGCGACTCCTACCGGCTTCAGGGGAACGCCGCTGAGGATGAGGCCCCGCAGGCTCCGTTCGTCGGGGATGGAGCCCCCGGACGTCTCCGAGCCCCCGGACGGGAGCGAACCGGGCGCCCCCGGGCGCTCAGCGGACGCCTCCAGGGCGTAGTCCAGTGCGATGAGCGCCCCCATGCTGTGACCGTAGAGAAAGAGAGGAACGCCGGGATCCGCCTGCCGCGCGAGATCGAGAAAGCCGCCCAGATCGGTTCGATACTCCGCCCAGCTGTTCACGTGACCCTTTGGGCCGGGTGAGCGGCCGAACCCCCGGTGATCCATCGCGTATGCGGCGAAGCCGCGGGTTAGAAGGGCATCGACGAGCCTGCCGTAGCGCCCCCCGTGCTCTCCCAGGCCGTGGGCGATGACGACCGAGGCGCGCGTGTCGTCCGCCGGCCTCCAGGCCCGGTAGAAGAGCTCGAGGCCTCCCGTCGCGAGTCGGCCCTCGATCGCGCAAGCCTTCGCATCACCCATGACGGGCCCTCGCCGGTGGCGCCGAGGGGATCATCGCTCCAATAGTTACCCTGGCGGCGGGCATCCGGACGGCCACGCTCGCTGCTCCCCAGCCAGGGAGGACTCGCCCATGCTCTACCGCGTGATGGCCGACCTGGTTGTGCTCGCACACGTGGCGTTCGTCGCCTTCGTGGTACTCGGCGGCCTTCTCGTTCTGTGGAGGACGCGGATAGCTTGGCTCCACGTGCCCGCCGCCCTGTACGCGACGGCGATCGGGGTCGTCGGCTGGGTCTGCCCGCTGACGCCGCTGGAGAAACGCTTCCGGGAGCTGGCCGGCGAGGCCGGCTACGAGGGCGGCTTCATCGAACATTACGCGAGCCTCATCCTCTATCCCGCCAACTGGCACGCGATCAAGGGATATCTCGCGGCCGGTGTAGTCATCATCAACGTGGCGGTTTACGCCCTGGTGATCCGGAGGCTCCGCCGACGCTAGTGTACCGTCTCAGAAGTCCGGTAGGCACCGAGGGGGCCCACGGTACACTAAACCTGCGCGTGCCCGGGCAGGCGCAGCCCGCCCACCAGCTCCGAGAGCGAGCCGATACCCGCGTCGACGAGGTAGGACGAGATCCCCTCCTGAACGGTGGCGGCAGCGGCCGGATCCACGAACAAGGCCGTCCCCACCTGTACCAGGTGGGCACCGGCCAGGATGTACTGGAGGGCGTCCTCGCCGGAGCGAATCCCGCCGATCCCGATCACCGGCAACGAGCATGCGGTGGCGGCGCGCCACGTCAGGTAAACGCCCATCGGCAGGATCGCTGGTCCGCTGATTCCGCCCGAGACGTTACCGATCACCGGCTTCCGGCCCTGGATGTCGATCAACATCCCCGGGAAAGTGTTGATGGTGCTAAGCCCGTCCGCACCATTCTCCTCGCAGATTCGGGCGTAGATGCCGATGTCGGGCACGTTGGGCGTGAGCTTAACGATGACGGGTCGCTCGGTCTCGCTGCGAAGGCGACCGACGAGCTCGGCGAGCGCCGCCTCGTCGGTTCCGAACATCGTCCCTCCCTTCACGTTCGGACAGGAGACGTTGATCTCGTAGCCGAGAAAGCCCTGCTCATCGTCCAGGCCCGACACCACCGCCGCGTACTCGTCCACCGTACGGCCCACGACGTTCACGAATACATGGGCTCGGGCAAGGTTGTCGCGCAGCCACGGCAGCTTCTCGCTCGCGAAGGCGTCGAGGCCGACGTTCTCCAGCCCGATCGCGTTGATCATCCCGCCGGGCGTCTCGGCCACCCGGTGAGGCGGATTCCCCGAGCGCGGCTCGACGCTGACCGCTTTGGTCACGAGCCCGCCCAGCTCGTCGAGCGGGATGAGGCCGGCGTATTCTCGCCCATAGCCGCAGGTGCCCGAGGCGAGGAGCACGGGCGCCTGAAACTCGACCCCGAACAGGCTCTGCCTCAGCTCGGGGACCACGTGAGCTCGCTCGCGTAGAAGACCGGACCTTGAGTGCAGGCCTTCTTCCAGCGCCCGTCCGCGCCTAGCACGACGCAGCCCTGGCAAGTCCCCACGCCACAACCCATATGCTCTTCAACGGAGACCTGCAGGTCGAAGCCCTCTCGGGCCGCACGGCCGGCCAGCGCCCGCAGCATTGGCGTTGGGCCGCAGGCCAGGACGGTCACCCGACCCTCCACGCTCAGCCCCTCCGTCACCCGGCCACGACGGCCGAGGCTCCCATCCTCCGTCCACACGATCGGCGGGCCGCCGGTCAGCTCCTCGATGAGGCCGGCGTCGAAGACTTTGTCCGCCGTCAGCTCGCCGTACAGCAGATCCACGTCGAACGCCTGGCGACGCGCGTCTCCCGCCAGGAAGAGGAAAGGCGCGAGACCGACGCCCCCCGCCACGCAGACGACGCGGCTGCCGGGTTCGAGGCGGAAAGGCCTTCCAAGCGGTCCCAGGAGGAGGACGTGCTCACCGGCTCGCAGCTCGGCGAGTCGGCGGCTCCCGACGCCGAAGGCGCGGACGAGAAGCCCGATCCGCCCGTCTTCGGCGCGCCAGGCCACGCTGAACGGCCGCGGGAGGAACGGTGGCGCGAGGTGCTCGAGACCGAAGCCGATCATCACGAACTGCCCCCACTCGGCCCGGCCCGCGATCTCGGGGCTGTCGAGCTCCAGCCACCAGGTTTCGGTCGCGACCCGCCGATTCGCCATCACTTCGGCGCGATGACGGATGGGAGAGAGGATATCGGGGGCTTTGGGCTCGATGGCGACCAGCACGTCGACGCTCAGCGTGCCCCGGCCGCCTGGAGCCGAGGGGCGTAGTCGTCGCGATAGGCGGCGATCGCCCCCACGATCGCGTCCGCCACGCTCTGCTGCCCTGCCTTGCTACGCAGGAACTTCTCCTCCTGATCGTTGGAGAGGAAGCCGACCTCCACCAGAATCGAGGGCATGCTGCCGGTCGCTCCGACGAGGACCCACAACCCGTTCTGCTTCACGCCCCGATCCGGGGTTCTCAGAGTCCGCCGGAGGGAGTTCTGCACGTATCCGCCGAAGGTGCCCGACTCGCGCTGGTTGCTGGTCAGGTTGAGCTGTGCGAGGATGAACTGCACGTCCTCGGGCCGCATCCCTTCGCCCTCTTCCTCGTACTGAACGGCGCTGTTCTCGCGCATGGCCAGCTCGCGGGAGAGCTCGGTTCTCGCCTCTCCGAGAAAGAACGTCTCGAAGCCCTGTGCCTTCCGGCTTCTCGACGCGTTGGCGTGAATCGACAGAAACAGGTCCGCCTCCTGGGCGACGGCCAGCTGGGACCGCTTCTTGAGCGGAATCAGAACATCGCGGTCGCGCGTCAGCATGGGCTCGACGCCGCTCATGGCCGAGAGCTTCGCGTGGACGAGCTTGGCGATCGCCAGCACCACGTTCTTCTCCCGCGTGCCGCGACGCCCGGTCGTTCCTGGATCGCGGCCGCCATGTCCCGGATCGATGGCGACTCTCAGGGGCCTCGGGGGCCCGCTGGGCGCGGGAGAGGCCGCGACATCCGTCGTGCCACCGGACTCGCCGCCACTCCCGGAGACCGCGTTCGCCGCGGCCGTTGCCCCCGACCCGACGGGTCGTCCGCGACTCGTGGCCTGCCCGGTTACGAGGGAGGCGGGAACCCAGTACGTATCATCCGCCTGGTACGGCGGGTTGGGAAGCTGAAGAACCGTCCGGCGGAACCGGAAGAACGGCGACCCGACGTAGAGCTCCAGAGAGGCGCCCTCCACCATCGCGGTCACCACGCCGGCCCGAGCCTCGACGTCCGTGAACCCCAGGCGCCGGAAGTCCTCCAGCGAGATCGCCGGGTACCCGAAGCGGCGATCCATCTCGAGATCGGAGACGCTCGCCGACGCCAGCGACAGGAAGCTCCCGGGGACGTCCTGCGCCCGTGCGGGAGCCGACGAGGTCAACATGCCGAGGGCGGCGATCGCCGCGAGGAGGGAACGGGCGCCACGCGCGCTGCGAATCGAGGACATCATGAGCCCTCCCCCGCCCGTCTCACGGCCCTATCCATCTCGCGCTTGGCCTCGTCACGCTTCAACGTCTGCCGCCGATCGTACACCCGTTTCCCCTTGGCCAGGCCGAGGGTCAGCTTCGCGAGTCCGCGTGGCGTGAAGTAAAGATCCAGGGGGACGAGAGTCAGGCCGCGCTCCGCGGTCTGAGATGCCAGCTTGGCGATCTGCCGACGTTGCATAAGCAGCTTCCGCTTGCGTCTCGGTTCCGGCGGATCGATGGTCGCCGCCGCGTAGGTCGTGATGTGGAGGTTGTACAGCCACATCTCCCCATCCTCGACTCTCGCGAACGGGTCGGCGAAACTCGCCTTGCCCTCACGTAGCGACTTCACCTCCGCACCCAGCAGCACGACTCCTGCCTCGACCCTCTCCAGGATCTCGTAGTCGTGCCGTGCTTTCTTGTTGCGGATGACGACCCGCCTCTTCTCGTCCGATCCTCCCACTCCACCTCCGGATCAGCAGGTCGTCTCAACACTGGGCGGGACGCGCTCGGCGCTTGAAGGACCCTACAAAACTACTCTCGGCCGACGCACGGGCAACTTTTTGCCCTAATCGAAGAACTCTCTCTGCCTCCTGAGCTTGCGTCGCACCTCGTAGACCTGGGCCACCTCTCCCCCGAGGACGAAGAGGATCGAGGCGTAGTAGCTGGCGATGATGAGCACGACGAGGGTCGCGAAAGCGAAGAAGACGGCCGAGTAGTCGGCATAGTTGGCCACCCACCAGCTGAACCCCATCTTGAGCAGTTCGAAGGTCGTGGCGGCGAAGAGGGACGCGATGATGGCCGTTCGCCACGGCAAGCGGCGCGCGGGCACGTACTTGTAGATAAGAAGGAACATGAAGAAGACGAACGTGAAGGCGGTCATGAAGGCGAAAGCCTTCTGAGGGGACCCGGCTCTCAGCCCCAGCTGCTCCAGGAACTGTATCCCCCGATCACCCAGCACGCTCATCGTCGAGGTCACCGCGATGTTGGTGGAGAGAAGCAGCGTGCTGACGACGACCATCTGCATGTCGCCGATCTTCCCCCGGACAATGCCCCTGGTGTCCTTGAGATCGAACACCTGATTGAGAGCTGCCCGGAGCGCGCCGAACAGACGGGTAGAGAACCAGACGAAGAGGATGCCACCGATGAGTCCGATCGATCCAGCGCTCGCGATGATCTGGCTGATGTAGGCGCGGGCGGTCTCGATGACCTCGGGGCTGGAAACCGGCATGATCCGCCACAAGGCCTCAAGCACCTCGTCCTCCGCCACTCCGGGTCCGAAGTACGGGCTGAGCACGAGACTGGCCACGTAGATGAGGAGCAAGAGGAAGGGAATGGCCGCTAGCAGGACTCCGAACGTCAGACCGGAGGCGAGGAAGAAGATGTTGTCGTCGGCGGCCCGATTGTAGACGTCCGCCACGAAGTGCCGAAGACGCTGCGGCAGCCTGCCGCCTCTGCGCGTCAAGACACCCGATCCGACGAGCATCCCGGAGGGTCGGTCACCGCCGTCGGGCGACCGGCTCCCCGGGCGCGCTGTAGCCGAGACTTCGGCCGGCGCGCTCAGCTATCGGACTCGGCGCCCGCCTCCGACTTCTCGAGCGCGACGCGCTCCATCTCCGCCTTGTAGCTGGCCTTCGACTCCGCGACCCGACGCTCGAGGTCATCCCGCGTCTTCTTCGCGGAATCGCGACCTGCCTTCAGAGCCTCTTCCGCCTGCCGCTTCCGGCCCTGAAGCTCGTCTTTCGCGGTCTCGAGCCGCTCGCCGACGTCCTCACGAACCCGCCCGTACGTCTCCTCGGCGGAGTCCTTCAGCTCGGCCAGCTTCTCCTCGGCTCCCTGCCGAAGCCGGCGGGCGCCTTCCTTCAACTCACGCTGGGTTTCCTCGCCCGTCTTCGGCGCGTAAAGCAGCGCGAGCATGGCGCCGGTAGCCAGCCCCCACAGGAAGGGGCCAAGGCTGCCCCCTCTCTCGATGACGATCTGTGGCATATCCCTGTCGCTCGACATTGTGATGTCCCTTGCCTGGTGTCGCCGCGAATTGGCTCTCACCCGATGCCTGCGCGGCACAACCCTTCCACGGTAACCCGAGATGGCCGGCCCCGGAGCCGTGGCCGGGAAGACACTCGAAATCTAAGAGAATCGCGGGCCCGGTACAACGAAGCTCTACGAGGTCGCTGACCCACCAGGGTTTTCAGCGACCCGCTAGTCGCCCCCCGTCCCCACGACCCGCCTGTACGCGTCCGGATCCCAAGCGGGGGGCTCATCGGCGTTGGCGATCTCCAACCCCAGTAGGTAGACGAGGCGAACGATGCGGGCCGCCTTCTCGGAGTCGATCTTGTCCGGCTCATCCGACGGCCTGTGATAGTCGGCGTGGACACCGTTGAAGAAGAACAGGATCGGTACGCCTCTTCGCGCGAAGTTGTAGTGGTCCGAGCGGAAGTAGAAGCGCTCTTCCGGCCACATGTCGTCGACTACCTCGAGGCCCAGCTCGGGGTGCTCCGCGACGATGCGGTCCGCCATGGCGCCCAGCGACGACTCCTCCTTGCCGATCGCGACGATCGTGTCCGGCCAGTTCCGGCCGATCATGTCCATGTTCAGGTTCGCCACCGTCTTCTCGAGCGGGAACAGCGGGTGCTCGCCGTACCACTCGGAGCCGAGCAGCCCTTTCTCCTCGCCGCTCACGGTCATGAACACGACGGACCGCCTGGGACGCCGGCCGGTCGCGAAGGCCTGCGCGAGCTCGACGATCCCGGCGGTGCCGGAGGCATCGTCATCGGCTCCGTTGTAGATGGAGTCGCCGTTCACGGGCCGACCCGTCCCCACGTGGTCCATGTGCGCCGTGAAGACCACGTATTCGTCTCGCAGCTCGGGGTCCGAGCCTTCGAGCCAGCCGATCACGTTCATCGCGCTGTCCGCACGCATCGTCGCGCTGCTCCGAACGTCGGCGGTCCATCCCTCCGGCACCTCGCCGTGCTCGATCGCTCGTCGCAGGGCTCCCGGCAGAGAACCGAGGGGAACGATGGCGGCGGGAGCCTGCAAAATCTCCGGCCTCCCGACCGAGAGTCGCTTCGACTCGAAGAAAAGTCGGACGCCGTCCACGTACCGATCGGGAGCATCGAGCGCGATGAGCGCCCCAACGGCGCCGCCGTCCAGCACGCCCCTGAGCTCTCCCAGCCGATCACCCAGGGTTTGTGACGTGGCGCGCACGACAACCACCTTCCCCGCCACGTCGTCCGTGGCAGCAGCCAGCGGACCCGATGTGCGAGCCGCCGTCCCGACCGGCAGAGAGATGAAGTCGCTCGACGGGTCGAGCGCGTATTCGCCGCTGCTGTGACGAAGGGTCAGGGACTGGCCTGCGCGGGAACCCGGCCGCACTTCCGTCAGCGGGTACCACTGGAAGAAGTCCGTCCCGATCGCCGGCAGGAGGCCGAAGGAATCGAATTCGCGCGCGATGTAGCTCGCGGTCTTCTCCAGCCCCGGGCTGGGTGTGTCTCGACCCGCCATCGAATCATGAGCCATGATGCCGACGCGACGCGCGATGTCGGTCGCCGTGATCGTCGCGGCTCGTCCGGTGTCGCGCCTGCCCACCTCGGCAGGCGCCTGCGCCGCCAGGCCGGCGGCGAAGCCGGGGAGGAGCGCGAGAAGGATCATGACCGCGATTGTCCGCATCGGTGTCGGCATCGGTTTCCTCTTGGGAGTTCCAAACGGGCCACGCTGCCCGCTGTTGGCCTTGGTTCGCACGGCGCTGCTTACCCGACAGGTAGGGTCGTGTGCCGGCGGGCTCGCACCCCGTCGCGGCAGCGGTGTACGGCCTGCCGACCAACGGCCGCCACGAGCCGGAGGTGGCGATCGAAGGGAGGACGCGGGACGAGATGACGGCGAGGCAGGAAGAGCACATAGAAGGGCGAGGCGAGGCCGGACGGCCTGACCTGGCGGAGCGGATCGATCTCCTGCACCCGAGGCTCTTGAGCGAGGTCGGCAATCTGGAGCTGATCGCGCGACAGGTACTGCAGGGCTTCCTGATCGGCCTTCATGGATCCTCGCGGCGAGGACGCTCGGCGTCGTTCGCCGAGAACCGGCTCTACAACCCCGGTGATGATCTCCGCTTCGTGGACTGGAAGGTGTTCGGGCGCTCCGACCGCCTGTATGTGAAGCAGTTCGAGGAAGAGAGGAATCTGCGAGCTTATCTCGTGTTGGATACCAGCGAATCGATGGGTTGGCGATCGGACGTGGACGGCCTGCCGACGAAGCTGGACTACGCGATCATCCTCACCGCTTGCCTGGGCCTACTGCTGCTTCGCCAGTCGGACGCCGCGGGACTGGTTACGTTCGATGACCGCGTGCGAGAACACGTGGCGCCCAAGGCTCTGCACTCCCAGGGAGCTCGCATACTCCGAACGCTGGAGTCGGTACGTGGCTCGGGCGGATCGGACGCCGGCGGCGCGCTGCGGGACGTTCCGGCACGACTCCGCCGGCGTGGCCTCGCCGTGTTGGTCTCGGACCTTCTGGTCGACCGGGATGCGACGCTCAAGGCGCTGCGCCTGCTCCGACACCGGGGTCACGAGGTGCTCGTCTGCCATGTGATGGATCCCGGTGAGCGAGAGCTTCCGGCGGCTGGAGAGGCCGTCTACTTCGATCCGGAATCCGGCGAGGAGCTCCGTGCCGACTCGGGTGCGCTCCGCCGCGTATACCATCGGGCCGTAGAGGAAGCCCTCGCCGACTGGCGTCTCGAGCTGGCGAGGATGGGAGCCGACTACCACCTGACGCCCACCGACAGGCCGATCGGTCTCGTCCTCCGCGAGTTCCTCGGCCGGCGCGCAAGACGGCCATGAGCTTTCTCTTCCCCGCCGCCCTGGCGCTGGCCGTCGGCGTGGCGATCCCCCTCCTCATGCATCTGCGACGGACGCCTACGGAGCGCCGCATCGCGTTTCCGGCCGTACGCTATCTCCGCCAGGCCGAGCGCTCTCGGTCGCGTGCGCTGAGAGTGCGCGACCTCTTGCTCATGGGGCTGCGAACGGGCGCGATCGCCCTGGCCGCCCTCGCTGCCGCCGGCCCTCTCGTGGGGAGAGGGGGAGCCGGCGAGCACCTGCCCACTGATGTCGCGATCGTCCTGGACAACTCGGCCAGCACGGGACGCATCCTCGACGATCGAATCGGCTTCGAGCTGCTTCGCGAGATGGCTCTCGCGTCGATCGCGCTCGCGGGAACGGCCGATCGTTTCTGGATCTATCCGACGGTCGGCCCGCCGCTCGCGCTGGGCGTGCCGCCCGCCGAGGCAGGAGCCGGACTACGTCGCGCGCGTCCGACCGACGGCTTCGGGGACGTATCGCTCGTCCTGGAGCGGGCCCTCAGAAGCCTGCCCGAAGGGGATCGGAAACGGGAAGCGCACCTGCTCAGCGATCTCCAGGTGACCGGGTTGGCCGGCCTGGCGTCGCCCAACCCATCGCTCACGGATGGCTCGACGCCGCCCGCGTCGACCCTCGACGCCTCGGCACAGGGCGAGCGGGTACCTCTCCTCATTCCGATCCTCTCAAACCTGCCCGACCGGAACGCGGCCGTGACCGCCGCCAGGTCGTCGGAAGGAAGTAGCGTGCCCGCGGGAGTGCCGGTCTTCATCGAGGTCGAAGCGGCCCGGTTTTCGGGTGAGGAGGCCGAGGCGGCCGTTTCCTCGGGTGCCCGACTGGCTCGGGACCCCATGCACGGGGACAGCGCTCGCTTTCGCGTCGAGCTCGACGGCACGACAGTGGACGCCGTTACCGGGCTCTGGGGCGAAAAAGCGACCGTGAGTCTTCCGCCGCTGGACGCCGGAGGCCACTACGTCCGAATCGAGCTCGACCCCTCCGGTATGAGAGCGGACGACTCGAGACATCTCACCCTCCTCGCTCGAGACGCGCCCTCGGTGGTCCTGATCGGTCCGGAGGGGAGCTTCCTTTCGGCGGCGCTCGAGAGCTTGAGGGAGGCAGGCCGAACGGGGAGGGGCGCGCAGATCGTGCAGATCCTGGAGTTCGGCGCCGAGGTGGCGACCGGGGCACGACCGGCGGGAGATGCGAGCGCCGTCATCTACATCCCTCCGGAAGACCCGGTCGAGTTGCCGCGCTTCAATCAAACCCTGTCGACGGCTTCGATCCCGTGGAACCTGAAACCCGATGTCGTACGTGGAGACCTCGGCATCGCGCCGACCCGGGAGGCGTCACGCGGCTTCGTGAGCCTGGCCTCGGCACGCGTTCTCCGCCGGTACGTTCTCGAGCGGACCGGGCCCGCCGCCGAAGATTCCGTGCTCGTCAGGACAAGCGAGGGCGATGCATGGCTCGCCTTCGGACGCACGTCGGGCGGTCGAGCGACCGGGTCTCGCTATCTGGTGCTGGGCTCTCCGTTGGCCCCGTCGGCCACGACGATTCCGACGACGGCGCTCATGGTTCCCTTCGTGGAACGCCTCCTTCAGTGGGCCATGGCTACCGAAGCGGCGGATGGCCACTACCTGGCCGGAGAGACCTATTCGGTGCCCACCGGGACTGATTCCGTCCGGCTTCCGGGCGGCACGGTGAGACGGGTCGATTCGGGAGCCCCCATCCTGCTCCCCCGGGCCGGGCTCTACCGGTTGTACCGGGGCGACGCCGGGATGCCGGCGGACTCATCGCTACTGGCCGCCAACGTGCCCGAGGAAGAGCACGACCCCGGCGCGCTGGAGCCGGTGGAGCTGTCGGAGATGTTGCCCGGGCTGGAGGTGGTGGCCGTTGAGCCGGGAGCGAAAGCCTGGAGCCGGCAGATCTTCCGAAGCCGGCGCGGGCGGGACGCGACCGCCTGGATCGTGGGTGCCGTGGCTCTTCTTCTTCTGATCGAGACGCTCGTGGTCACGCCGGGCGGCCGAGACCGGATGGCGGGATGATCCAGGAGGCGTTCCGGCGTCGAATGCGGGCGAGCGACCTGCGGCGATCTCACCTCCGTGAGGGCGAGCAACTCCGGCTGGGAAGCTTGCCGGGGGGCGCCCGGGCCGCCTTCGCGGCATCGCTGCTGGAGCTGGAGGGGCCGGCCGTGGTAGTCGTGGCGGCCACTCCCGGCGAGGCCGAAGCCGTGCACGCCGACTTGGAGTTCCTCCTCGGACCTTCCGTGTCCCGGTACTTCCC
>JAUVMT010000003.1 GCA_030600085.1 Gemmatimonadales bacterium
ACCGAGGGGGCCCAGTCGTCCGCTTCGGCAAGGCGCGACGACGAGGCGTAGCAGCGCTACTTCGAGGAGGAGCAACGCCGCCGAGCGGAATGAATCGGCCCCCGAATGACAGCGTGACTTCTGAGACGGTACACTAGACCGGACCAGGCAGCCGCAGGGAAGAGGATGACCGAAACGAGCTCGAGCCAGCCGACGATGGACGTTCAACAGATTCTCGAGTTCCTGCCTCACCGCTATCCGATGCTTTTGGTGGACCGCATCCTCGAGGTCGAGGAGGGAGAGCGAATCGTGGGGCTCAAGAACGTGACGATCAACGAACCGTTCTTCAGCGGCCACTTCCCGGGCCATCCGATCATGCCAGGTGTGCTGATCGTGGAGGCGATGGCGCAGACCGGCGGATTGCTGATGATGAGTGAGATGGAGAATGTGGCGGAGAAGGTCATCTACTTTATGTCGCTGGACGACGTGAAGTGGCGAAAGCCGGTGGTTCCGGGCGATCAGTTGATCTTCGAGGTCGAGCTCGTCAAGCGGCGCCGAACGATCCTGAAAATGCATGGCGTGGCCAAGGTCGATGGGGTGACAGTGGCGGAGGCCACGATGATGGCGACGGTGATGGATCGGTGAGCCGAGACCTCGGCGTTCGTGTCGGAGTCTGACGTGCCACTCCACAAGCTGCGTGAGCAGCGCAAGAAGCTGGGCGCGGGCGCCAAGCGCGCCCCCCGCACGGTAACGCTCCTGGTGCTTCTCGTCCTCGTGTTCCTTCTTATGTACTACCTCGGGAGTGTCTAGCGAGACGCACTCCACCCATCCGCCTCACGTTGCGCGGCGCGCGGAGGATTCGAAAGTGACCCGGATCCACACGGATGTGCTCGTCGCCGGCAGCGGAATCGCCGGTCTCACCTTTGCGCTCAAGGCCGCCGAGTTCGCCCGCGTGGTTCTCGTGACGAAGAAGAACCGGGTGGAATCCGCGACCAACTATGCCCAGGGTGGCGTGGCGGCGGTGTTCGCGAAGGAGGATGCGTTCGCGCTTCACGCCGGGGATACCCTTCTCTCCGGTGCCGGCCTCTGCCACCGTCGCGCGGTCGAGGAGCTCGTGCGCGAGGGCCCCGAACGAGTCCGGGAGCTGATCGAGTGGGGCGTCAGGTTCAGCCGGGACGGGGTGTCTTTCTCGTTGGGACGAGAGGCGGGACACAGCGCACGCCGCATCGTTCACGCGGAGGACCTGACGGGAAGCGAGATCGAGCGCGCCCTTCTGGCGGCCGTGTCGGCGAAGCCTCAGATCCAGATGTTGCAGGACCACTTCCTCTGGAAGCTCGCGGCGGTCACGGAGCCCAGTACCTTGAGACCTCGTTGCGGAGGGGCGCTCGTCCTCGATGTGTCGAACCAGCAGTGGATAGAGGTGGAGTGCCGGGCCGTCCTGCTGGCGACGGGCGGGTGTGGCAGACTCTACCGGCACACGACCAACCCCGAGATAGCGATGGGCGACGGAGTGGCCATCGGTTGGGAGGCCGGGGCTGCCGTGGCGAACCTCGAGTTCGTGCAGTTTCACCCGACCGCCCTCTATCCGACGGGCGATCAGGCCTTCCTGATCTCGGAAGCCGTGCGCGGAGAGGGAGCGGTGATCCGGAACCGCGGCGGCGACCCGTTCATGGATCGCTACCATCCGGCGGGGTCGCTGGCCCCCCGGGACATCGTGGCGCGTGCCATCGACGCCGAGATGAAACGCAGCGGGGAGCCCTACGTCCACCTGGATCTGAGTGATCTGGATGCCGAGCGTGTGCGCGCTCGCTTTCCGAACATACTGCGCGGATGCGCGGAGCGAGGAATTCGAATTCCCGAAGAGCCAATTCCGGTCGTGCCTGCGGCGCACTACCAGTGCGGCGGCCTCTTGGCGGACTGGGACGGCCGTACCTCGCTCGCCGGACTGTATGCAGCGGGCGAGGTGGCCTGCACCGGAGTACATGGCGCCAACCGTCTCGCGTCGAACTCGCTGCTGGAGGCCGTCGTCTACGCGGAGCGGGCGGCCCGGCGGGTGGAAGCCGATCTGCACGCAGTATCAGGCGTACCCCTTCCTTCGGCGACGAGTCTACCCGGGCTCCGTGCGGAGGGCGAGGATCCGGCCTCGATCGAGGAGCGGGTACGGGATGTCATGTGGGCGAACGTGTCGATCGTCCGATCAGATGAGAGGTTGAGCGTCGCTCGCAGGGAGTTGGATGGGCTCGTGAAACTCCCGCTCGCGCGCGACGGAACAGCTTCCGGGGCGATGTACTCCCGCCAGGTCGAGTTCGCCCGCGAGGTCGCCCGCCTCATCGTGCGCTGCGCGCAGCGGCGTCGGGAGAGCAGAGGTCTCCACTTCACGGAGAGCTATCCGCACCGGGACAGCGAGCGATACTTGCGAGATACCGTCCTGGCGCGGTGAAGGTGCTCATCCTGGCGGTAGGAAAACCGGGAGCGCTCCTCGTGTCCGCGATCAGGGAGTACGAGACTCGGGCAGGTCGTTATTTCTCCTTGGACGTGATCGAGGTGCCGGCCGGCAAGGGGGAGCATGGCCCGGAAGCGGAAGCCCAGAGGCTTCTCGACCGAGTACCGGAGGGCTTCGACGTCGTGGCGCTCACGCGAGAGGGGAAGAGGATGAGCTCGAAGGGCTTGGCGCGATATCTCTCGGCTCTCGGTCTGCATCGGCGGCCGGGCGTGGCCTTTCTCGTTGGCGGCCCGTTCGGGCTCGCGGAGTCGGCTCTCTCCAGCGCGGAGCACAAACTCTCGCTTTCCGCCATGAGCTTGCCACGCGATCTCGCCCGTCTGCTTCTGGCCGAACAGGTCTATCGCGCCGGGACGATTAGTCGCGGACAGCCCTACCACAAGGGGAGCTAGCGTGACTTCTGAGACGGTACGCTAGGTCGAGCACATGGGGGATCCTGGGAGGGCGGAGTGGTTCCGCCATTGGTTCGGCGAGGAGTATCTGCGACTGTACCCTCACCGCGACCAGGCCGAGGCGGCGGCGGCCGTGCGGCTGTATCTCGAGGTCTCCGGTCCGCCCCGGGGGCGGTCGCTCGACCTGGCCTGCGGCGAGGGAAGGCATCTGCGGGAGCTCAGGCGGGCGGGGGTCGATGCCGTGGGCCTCGATCTGTCGCTGCCGCTCCTTCGCCTTGCCCGCCGCTCCGAGACGCCGCCCTTCCTCCTCGTTCGGGCGGACATGCGGAGACTGCCCTTTCGGGATGCGTCGTTCAGCGCCGTGACCAGCTTCTTCACATCCTTCGGCTACTTCGCCGCCGCGGAGGAGGACGTGGAGGCGGCGCGTGAGATTCGGCGAGTGCTGGCGCCTGGGGGCCGGTTTCTTCTCGACTACTTGAACGCGGCGCACGTGAGGGCGGCTCTGGTGCCGGAGGAGATGTTGGACTTGGATGGAGGCTCGGTGCACGTGACTCGGAGCATCGAGGGCGACGTGGTGGTGAAGCGGATGCGGATCTCGAGCGGGGAGGGCGGTCGGCCCAGCGAGCACGTGGAGCGTGTTCGGCTGTACGCGCCGGAAGAGCTCGAGACGCTCCTGGCCTCCGCAGGGCTCGTCCCCACGGATCGTTTCGGCGATTACGAGGGCGCTCCCTTCGCGCCGTCATCGACTCGCCTGGTACTGGCGGGACACGCCGAATGAGCGGGCAGCCGCGGCTCGAGCACGCAGCCTTCGGGGCTACGGGCTCTCTGGGGTCGCGCTTTGCGGCCGGCGACGCGGCGGCCGTGGACCTCTTCCCGCCGTCGCTGCGCGGACGGAGTGAGTCCGGGGACGGTGCGGGGTCGCCCGCCCTTCCGCCCTCCTGCGAAAGCCCGGCGCTGACGGCCGACGTCTTCAACGCCTCCTCGCCCGCCGCCGCCGCCAAGCTGCGCTCCATCCTCGCCGGAGAAGGGGCGCTCGTCACGACCGGACAGCAGCCGTGCCTCCTCCTCGGCCCGCTGTTCGTCCTGTACAAGGCGATAACGGCGATCCGGCTGGCTGCGGTGCTCGAGCGGGAACTCAGGTGCCCGGTGCTCGCGCTCTTTTGGGTGGCCTCGGACGATCACGATTGGAAAGAGTTGGGCACCACACACCTGATCGACACATCCAACGCGCTTCGGAGTTTCCGGCTGAGCCCGCCCGAGGGGCGAGAGCAGCTGTCGGTCGGCCAGACAACGCTGGATGGCTCGATCCATGACTTGCTGGCAGAAGTTCGTGAAGTGCTTCCGCGGTCTGAGTTTATCAATCAGTATCTGGAGTTGTTCGGAGATACATATCGACCGGGCCGAAGCGTCGGCCGCGCGTTCGGCGAAGCGCTGACGGGAGTGCTGGAGGGACGCGAGCTGGTCTGGCTGGACTCGGCGGCGCTCGAGGTCAAGCGCGCCTTGGCGCCCCTTCACACACGCGCGCTGCGGCACGCCGCCTCGGCGGCGGCGGCGGTGACGAGCTCCACCGAGCGGGTACGGGAGGCAGGCTTCGAGCCTCAACTGGCCCTCCCCGACGGCGCCAGCAACGTGTTCTACGATGACGGCCGCGCGCGCCGGCGGATCTACGTGGCGGGCGATGTCGCGCGACCGGGGAAAGAGGGCGGCGAGCGCCAGCTGGCCGAGCTGCTCGCTGAGGTCGAGCGATCTCCGGAGTCATTCGGGCCGAGCGCCGCACTGCGCCCGGTTGCGGAGTCCTGTCTCCTGCCGGTCTCTGCCTCGGTGCTCGGACCGGCCGAGGTCGCGTATTGGGCCCAGCTCCCGGGTCTGTTCGAGTGGGCGGGTATCGGCATGCCCCGAACCGTGCCTCGCACGGGCTGGACGGCGATCGAGGCCAAGGTGGCCAAGGTCCTGGATGCGCTCGAGCTGGACCCTGGTGAGCTGTCGGATGGTGGGGCGGAGGTCGTGGAGCGATCCGTGCGCGGGGGAAGGCCTGAAGCAGTGGCTCGAGCCTTGGAGGAGGCGGAAGCGGCCCGAGAAGGCGCATTCGACCGCATCCTCGAGGCCCTCTCGGCTGAGATTCCCGGGATCCGCGCCACGGCGGAGAAGGCACGGGCAGGTGCGCGAAAAGCTGCCCGGCAGCTCGAGAAAGCGGTGGATGCGAGCGTGCTCGAGCGGCAATCCGTGTTGCGCCGCAAGATCGAGAAAACGGCCCTCCATCTCTATCCGGCTGGTGCTCCCCAGGAGCGGATCTTGAATCCGCTCTACTATCTCGCGCGCTACGGTCCGGCCTTCCTCGAGAGCCTGGACCGGGAGGTGGAGACCGCGGTAGAAGAGTACGTTGCCCAGCTCGACAGGGCGCTCTAGTGCTACACGCGCGGCTGTCACAACTCCAAGGGTATTCGGATCGATGACGCTCTTTTGGGCCCTCATGGTCGTCGTATTGATTCTGCTGATCCCGCTCCTGGCGATCGTGATCGACTCGCAGATCGGTCAGGCGCTCGCCCGGCGCATCTCTCGCGAACCGCCGCCGGGTGAGCTCGAGGCTCGCGTGGATGCGCTGGAGGGCGAGCTCAGATACCTGACGGAGTCGGTCGAAGGCTTGCGTGATGAGTCGGTCTTCATCCGTGCTCTCGTGGAGGGCAGAGGCGAGCCGCGGGATGCGCTGCCGCCCGGGGGGCAAGGAGCGGCGCGCGAATCCGGTGACTGAGGGAGCCGGACGCTCCTCAAGCCGGGAAAGCCGGAGCGCCGCTTCAGTCGGCGCGGGAATACTCGTCAGCCGCCTGACCGGCTTCCTTCGCGATCTCGTCATTGCCCGCTTCTTCGGTACGATGGTGGCCGCTGACGCCTATGCGGCGGCAATCAAGATCCCCAACGTGCTCCGCAACCTCCTCGGCGAGGGCTCTCTCTCGGCCGCGTTCGTGCCGGTCTACAGCTCGCTCCTGGAAGGCGATCGGGCCGAGAGCGAAGCGCCCGCCCTTCTGGCGCGGCGAGTGCTCGGCCGGTTGGTGCTGCTGGCCGGCGTTCTCTCCGCGCTCGGCGTGGTGCTGGCGCCGTGGCTGACTCGTATCGTGGCACCCGGCTTCGACGCCGAGACGTCGGCCCTCACGACCCAGCTCGTGAGGATCCTGTTCCCGATGGCCGGGGTCATGATCCTCGCGGCCTGGTGTCTCGGTGTGCTGAACAGCCATCGCCGGTTTTTCCTCCCGTTTGCGGCTCCGGTGCTGTGGAACCTCGCTCAGGTAGCGGGACTCCTCCTGGGTGCCCGTTTCGGCTGGAGCCCGCTGATTCAGGTCCTTGCCTGGTCGACGCTGGCCGGGAGCCTGCTCCAGCTGGGTGTGCAGGTGCCGACGGCGCGCAGACTGGCCCGGGGCGTTCGTCCGCTGCTGGATCGCGGTTCGGAGCCCGTTCGGCGAGTCATGCGCAACATGGTACCGGTGGCCGCGAGCCAGGGGATCTTCCAGGTCGCCAGTTTTGCGGACGTGATCCTGGCGAGCTTCCTGCCCGCCGGGGCGGTTGTCGGCCTGTACTACGCCCAGCGCCTGGCGTATCTGCCGTTGAGCGTCTTCGGCGTCTCCGTCGCGGCAGCGGCGCTTCCGGAGATGTCCCGGCAGACGGGACCCGAAGCGCTGCGCCCCAGGCTCGTGAACGGGTTCTTCCAGATCCTCTACTTCGTGCTTCCCGCGGCGATCGCCCTGATCCTGTTCGGTGATCTGGCGGTCCGTATCGTCTTCCAGCGCGGGGCGTTCGACGAATACAGCACGCAGCTCGTGAGCGGAATCCTAATCGCGTATTCGGTCGGACTCGTCGCCACGAGCTCGGTCAAGCTCTTCGCCGGGGGCTTTCACGCCATGCAGGACACCAGGACGCCGATGCGCTTTGCTGCGATCTCCGTCGCTTCAGGGATCGCCCTCGGGGCCTCGGCGATGCTGCTGATGCGCGGTGCCGGCTACGGGGCGCTGTCAGCGGCCGGGCTGGCGCTCGGAGGCTCGGCGGGCGCGTGGCTGAACCTGCTCCTGCTGTGGTCAGGTCTCCGCCGCCGCGTGGGCGTCCTGTTCGGAGCCGCAGCGCTCCGGCCGCTCGTACGCCTCTGCGTAGCGGCGCTGGCGGGCGCGGCCGCCGGATCCGTAGCCAGGCTCGCGCTGACCGCGAGGATCCACCCGGAGACCACGATCGGGGCGGCGGCCGTGCTGACCGGAACGCTACTCGCTGCCGGTGTAGTGTACCTGTCGATCGTCCGTAGGCCCCCCCGTCCGATCTCCGATGGCTGAGTCGAAGAGAGAGCAACTCAAAAGCCAGATAGGCCGCCTTCCCACCGGGGCCGGCGTTTACATGTTTCGGGACTCCCGGAGCAGGGTTCTCTACATCGGCAAAGCGAAGTCTGTGCGCGCGAGGGTGAGGAGCTATCTGAGCGCCGAGCGGGACCCCTCTCCGAAGCAGCGACAAATGGCGCGCCGCATGGCTTCGGTGGAGAGCTATGTGGTGGAGTCAGAGGCCGAGGCGCTTCTGCTGGAGTGGAATCTGATCCGGGAGTACCATCCGCCGTTCAACATCCAGCTCAGGGATGACAAGAGCTATCCCTACATCCGGGTGACGCTCGGAGAGCCCTTTCCGAGGGTTTTGGTGACGAGGCGTCTCATCCGGGATGGGAGCCGGTACTTCGGTCCCTATACGAACGTCGGCGCGATGAGGAGCGCGCTGCGCGCGATCAAGGAGCTCTACACCGTCCGAAGCTGCCACTACGAGCTTCCCAAGAAGCTGCCGCCCCGTCCATGCCTCGACTACCACATCGGCCGCTGCAAGGCGCCGTGCGCCGGCTACCAGACGGAGGAAGACTACCGGGGCATGATCGAGGAAATCCTGGAGGTTCTGGGTGGCCGCACCGGCGCGGTTCGCCGCCGCGTTCGCGACAAGATGAAGGGGGCGGCGGACGCCATGGAGTACGAGCGGGCAGCCGAGCTCCGAGATGTGTTGCGGGGGCTCGAGACGATCGAACGGCGGCAGGCCGCCGTCGACCATCGCGGGGGTGAGCACGACGTCGTGGGGCTCCGCCGTGAGGGCACCCTGGCGTGCGGCGTCATTCTTAAGGTGAGGGAAGGGCGCCTTCTCGGACGCGAGATCCATTTCCTCCAAAACGTGGGCGACGAAGAGGACTCGGAGCTCACAGCCGTTCTGGTGAGCGGCCATTACCTCCGGCGGCAGGACCTTCCGGCCGAGCTCCTCGTCCCGGAAGACTTTCCGGACCGGGAGCTGATTCAGGAGCACCTGTCCGCGCGGCGAGCCGGCCCGGTGCGCGTGCACGTGCCTCAGCGGGGCACCAAGCGCCGCCTCGTCGAGCTGGCCGCCGCCAACGCCGCCGACCTGCTGAGGGAGGAGCGTCTTCGGCTCGACGCGATGGGGGAGGCGGGCACGCCGAGCGACAGCGCCGCGGGCGTTCCGGCAGCGGCGAGCCGGCTGGCGGAATCATTGGAGCTTCCCGCCCCCCCGCGGCGGATCGTATGCTTCGACATATCCACCCTCGGCGGCTCGGCGTCGGTAGGCAGCGCGGTGTGGCTCGAGGATGGAAAGCCCATCTCGGATGAGTACCGGAGGTTCCGAATCCGCGAAGTGCCCGACGGCGAGACGGACGATTACGCGATGATGCAGGAAGTGGTCGGACGCTACTTCGATCGTAGAGTAAGGGAGGCTCGGGACCTGCCCGACCTCGTGCTGGTGGACGGCGGCCGCGGCCAGCTCGCCGCAGCCATGCAGGCGATGGAGGCGGCCGGCGCATCCGATCTGCCAGCGGTGGCGCTCGCCAAGCGTGAAGAAGAGGTGTACCGTCCGGGCGAGCCGGAACCGCTCCGACTCGATCGACGCGACCCGGGCCTGCACTGGCTCCAGCGCGCTCGGGACGAAGCGCATCGGTTCGCTCTCGCCTACAACCGCACGCTGCGGCGACGCCGGCTTCTCAGATCCCGTCTCTCCGAGATCCGCGGTGTCGGACCGGCCCGTGAGCAAGAGCTGCTCCAGCGCTTCGGCAGCCTCGAGGCGATTCGGGGTGCGACGCTCGACGAGCTGGCGGCCACGCCGGGCGTCGGTCCGGGCACGGCCGAGCGCATTCTCGCGGAACTCGCGGAGGGATAGGCCTCGTGAGGAGCGCGGGTCTTTGCGGAGCCTGCCGCTTCGGCCGGCCGATCCGAAGCGACCGTGGCTCGAAGTTCCTTCTTTGCGAGCGATCGCGGAATGACCCGCGCTACGTGCGCTATCCGCGGCTGCCGGTCCATCGGTGCCCGGGTTACGCCCCCGACGTCTCCGAGGAGGCCTCGCGACGCCTACCGCTCGAGGACGATTGATGGTCCGCACCCGATTCGCCCCTAGTCCGACCGGCTCGCTTCACCTCGGCAACGCCCGTACGGCGGCACTCAACTGGTTATACGCACGCCAGCAGGGCGGTGCCTTCATCCTCCGTTTCGAGGACACGGACCTGGAGCGCCACGTGGAGGGCGCCGAGCGCGACATCCAGCACGCGCTCGAGTGGCTGGGGTTATTTCCAGATGAGGGACCGTTCGCCGGCGGGGAGCATGGGCCGTATCGGCAGAGCGAGAGGGTGGAGATCTACCGCGAGCATGGCGAACGTCTGCTCGCCGAAGGCCGGGCGTATCGTTGCTACTGCACGCCGGAGGAGCTGGAGGCCCGCCGAACGGAAGCGAGAGCCGGGAAGCGTCACGTGCGCTACGACGGCCGCTGCAGAAAGCTGTCGTCCGAGGAGAAGGCACGCCTCATCGCCTCCGGACGCCCCGCTTCCCTCCGTTTCCGGGTCGAGCCGGGCGTTATTCACTATCGAGATCGCGTGCGCGGCGAACTGACGGTGGAGGGTGAGCAACTCGGAGATCAGGTCATCCTCCGTTCCGATGGGAGGCCCACCTACAACTTCGCGGTCGTTGTCGACGATCTCCACATGGGGATCACGCACGTGATACGCGGGGCCGGTCATCTCTCCAACACGCCCAAGCAGGTGTTGTTCTACGAGGCCCTAGGGGCCGTCCCTCCCGAGTTCCTTCACCTGCCGTCGGTCTTGGCTCCGGGCGGAGGTAAGCTCTCGAAACGTGCCGGCGCGCCTGGGCTGCTGGAATACCGTGATCAGGGATACCACCCGGAGGGTCTCCTCAACTACCTCTCCCTCCTCTCTTGGTCCAGCTCCAGCGGGAAGGAGGTGCTGTCGCGAGATCAGCTGATCGCGGAGGTCGATCTGGGTCGGATAGGTGCCGCCAATCCGGAGGTCGATCCTGAGAAGCTGCGTTGGTTGTCCGGCCAGCACTACCGGCACGAGTCGATCGACGTGCTGGAACGAGGCCTCCGCGACCGATTGGCGGGCCGGTTCGAGCTGGAGGCTCGGCAGCTTCGGGCGCTCGCGGAGGTTCTGCGGGAGCGCATACAGATCCTCGCCGACGCCGATCCTGTCTGTGAGCTCGTTCTCCCGGAGCCGGATCTCTCGAGCTCGGACGCCGTGGAGGCGTTCCGGGAGCGGATGGCGGGTCGGGCGCTGCGCCAGGTGGCGCAGCGGTGGGAAACCGTACAGAGCTGGGCACGGGCTGAGCTGAAGGAAGAGCTCGCCGCCGCGGGACAGGAGGCGGGTCTCAAGGGCCGTCCCCTCTATCACCCGGTCCGTGCCGCGCTGACCGGCGCCGTCCAGGGTCCGGATGTCCCCGACGTGGCCTACATCCTGGGCCGGGAGACGACGGCCGCGCGTCTGGCGGCCGGGCTTGCAGCTGCGGAGGACGGCGCGGCCGGGGGACCGTGACCTCCTTCTCCCTCGAGTGCGGCGCGTGTGGAGAGAGGATGGAGGCCGCGCCCGGCGCATCGGTCTGCCCGGCATGCGCGAAGCCTCTTCTCGTACGCTATGCCCTCGATGGAATGGATGGGCCGGCGCTCATCGAGAGATGGAGCCGGCGGTTGTGCGACGTCGGCATGTGGCGCTTCCGCGAGATCCTCCCCATCGCCCCCGGTGAGACGCCGGTGAGCCTCGGAGAGGGCGCGACGCCACTTCTGGCTCTCCGCGGTATCGACGGCCTGCAGGGGTTGCGCGCGTACGTGAAGGACGAGGGACGGAATCCCACAGGAAGCTTCAAGGATCGCGGGCTTTCGGCAGCTGTTACGCGGGCCGTTCTGGGCGGAGCCTCATCCTTCGTCATCCCGAGCGCGGGAAACGCCGGAGTCTCGCTGGCGGCCTACGCGAGCCGGGCGGGGAAGAGGGCCCGCGTCTACCTTCCGGAGGACACCCCCGAGATGGTCGTGAGGCGAACGCGGGCGGCGGGTGGTGAGGTGCGGCCCGTCGATGGCCTGATTACCGACTGCGGTGCGAAAGCACGTGAATACGCGGCCCGCACCGAGGCCTTGGATCTCTCCACCCTGCGCGAGCCCTACCGAATCGAAGGCAAGAAGACGATGATGCTCGAGATCGTGCAGGCGCTCGGCTGGAGTGCGCCTGACGCGATCGTCTATCCGACGGGCGGCGGAACCGGATTGATCGGTAGCTGGAAGGCGCTCGGCGAGTTGGCGGCGATGGGCATCGCGGCGGCCACCACGCGCTGCTACGCGGTGCAGGCGGATGGTTGCGCCCCGATCGTTCGAGCCTTCGGCAAAGGTGCGCTCGCGGCCGAACCGTGGATTGGGGCGCGGACCCGGGCCTATGGCCTCAGGGTTCCGTTCGGGTTGGGCGATTCGTTGATCCTGAAGGCGCTGCGGGAGAGCGGAGGAGAGGCGCTCGCCGTCTCCGACGAGGAATCGGAAGCGGCCGCCGTCGAGCTGGGGAAGGCCGGCGTCAGCGCTTCCGTCGAAGGCGGCGCGACGCTGGCGGCCGCGCTGCGCCTGAGGGAAGAGGGAAAACTCGTCGATGGCGAGACGGTCGTTCTCTTCAACACGGCGCACGCCCTCGTCTACTGAGGAGCAGGTCTACCGGGGAGCAGCGCTGACACGGACGGGCAGCTGCCGAACCCGGGTGCGGGAACCGCGTCCGCAGCGGATCCGCGAGGCGAGGCGGCGGGTAGGAGGAGCCTGGTAGTGTGGGCCGACCGGGGTACTGGCGTGGGGGACGGATGCGGTCGAAGTTGCCTGCCGGCGGCCACGTGGCCGCCGACCGGCGGGATTACATGAACTCGAGACAGGGAAGTCCCAGCAAATGAACAACTCAGGAGCGACCGTTCGGTCTCTCGCCATCGCCATGGCCCTGGCGGCTGGCGCCGTCGCCCCCGCCGACCTTACGGGACAGGAGGACGAGTGCCGGCTCGTGTCAAACGCTTCGACCGAGGGGGCCGTCGAGAAGCTGACGACGGCCGGCGAGACGCCGGACCCGGCGGCCCAACGGGCGCTGTTCGCGGAGGCGCTGGGGGACCTGCAGTCGGAGATTCAGGACGACGACGATCCCACGGCGTTGTGGCTGGCGGCCGAGGCGAATATCGGGCTGGGCGACTTCGAGGCGGCCGATGCCCTGTTGAGCCGATTTGTCGGCACGAACCCGGCCTGCCAGGAACGCTCGGACAACTCGAGATTCAACGCCTGGGCGACGGCGTACAACGAGGCGATCCAGCACTACCAGGCGGGTGACACGGACGAAGCGCTCGCCGCCTTCGTCAGTGCGAACGCGATCAAGAAGGACTCGCGGGCCTTCAACAACGCCGGGCTTCTGTATCAGAACCTCGATGACGAGGCAGCCGCGATCGAGCAGTTTCGGGGTGCCGTCGAGGCGGACGATCCCAGCGATCAGGCTCGGGACGCGTCGCTCAACCTGGCCGAGGCGCTGCGATCAGCCGACCGGGGCGCCGAGGCGATCGAGATGCTGCGGCTCTTTGCCGAGGCGCACCCGAACGACTTGATGGCCGAGATGAACTACGCCGTGGCCCTTACGATAGAGGGCGATCCGGCCTCGGCCCAGCCGACGTTCACCAAGCTCCTGTCACGCGACGACCTCACGGTCGAGCAGTGGAACCAGGTGGGAGTGGGACTCTACGAGGCCGAGTCTTTCGGAGACGCAGTCACCGCCTTCCAAAAGGCCCGTGCCTTGAATCCGTACGATCGTGATGCCCTCAACAATACGGCCACCTCGGCGCTCGAAGCCGGTGAGGTGGAGCTCGCGGCAGAGCTCAGCGGGTTGCTCGTCGAGAGGTATCCGTACGACTTCGATGCCTACACGCTGCTGGCCAACACGGCCAGCCAGACGGACAATGCGGCCTTCGCCCTTCAGGTCATTCAGGAGCGCGGCAGCCTGGTCTTCAGCCTCGAGAACGTCCAACTCCGGGAGCGGGGGGAGAACGCGTACGTGGTGGAGGGTCTGGTCATGGGGCGAAGTGAGGAGGCCGGCGGCCAGGTCACCGTACCGATCGAGTTCCTGGACGAGCAGGGGGAGGTAGCCGGTACGGAGCACCTTCAGCTCGTCATTCCGGCCAACGGGGAGACCGAGATCTTCCAGGTAGAGCTGACGAGCGGCGTGCCCATCGCGGGCTTTCGCTTCCAGAAGGTCGCGAGCGGCTAGTCGCCACGCCTCTGCTCGGGTCCAGCGGCGGATGACCGGCAACGGGCGACGAAGCCGCAGGGTGGCGTCCACCCACGACGGGACGTCGCAATGCGAGTCGTGCGGGCGGGAGCGGCCCGAGGCATCGACCTACTGTCCTTGGTGCGGCCTGCTCGATCATCCACAGGTCTGCTCACGTCATCGGAGCAACATGGCGTTCCACCGGTGCGCGGTATGCGGGTTGAACCTGTGCTCCGAGTGCCGCCGCGGAAGGCGGCGTACGGCATTATGCCGGGACCACGAGCAGGTGCGGCTGATCTCCGGGTGGGCCGAGGCCGCACGGCGCACGGACGAGGCCGAGGCCGAGGTCCTGGCTGGTCGGCTGAGGGTGGCGGACGTGGATGTTCAGGTCTTCTCCCAGAAGGACCATGCCAACGTCGTGGCATTGGGCGCGCTGGCCCTTGTAAGGGTGCTCGTTCCAGTCTTCCAGCTCCAAGAGGCTCAGCGGGTTCTGACCTCGGAGACCTCCTAACCTCGCCATGCAAAGCCGGATCGGAAAGACGAGTTGCGGGCTCGCCGCCGCCGGCCCTCCGGAATGATCCGGGTCGCACAGGTCCGAAAGGGCTCCATCGGAGCCAACCTCGACATCCAGGTCGGTTCGAGTCTTCTCCGCCTCAACGGAGAGAGACTGCGGGACGCCCTCGATCTCCAGTACCTGGAAGCCGCCGAGCTCGTGGAGCTGGAGGTGGAGTTGCCCGGCGGCCGGCGCATCACGTACGAGATCGAGAAGGACGACTCGGAGTCTCTCGGGTTGGTGCCGGAAGCCGATCCGATCCGGCGCTGCACGAACGCATGCCCTTTCTGCTTCGTCAAAGGGAATCCAAAGACAGAGAAGCTGCGGACCACCCTCTACATCAAGGACGACGACTACCGGCTTTCCTTCATGTACGGGCATTACGTGACGCTGACGAACCTGAGGGAGGAAGACTGGGAGCGGATCGAGGAGCAGCGTCTGTCGCCCCTTTTCGTAAGCGTGCATGCGACGGATCCGGAAGCGCGAGCGAAGATGCTCGTGAACCCGAGGTCTCGGGAGATCAACGAACAGCTGGATCGGCTCGAGGCCGCCGGGATCGCCATTCACGCCCAGGCGGTGCTCTGCCCCGGCGTCAACACCGGTCCGGTGTTGGACCGGACGATCCTCGAGTTGTACGAGCGCGGCGATTCGGTGCTCTCGCTCTCGGTCGTGCCGGTAGGCCTCACTCGGTTCAACCAGAATTCGGGCGTCCGGCCCATGGACCCGGAAGAGAGTGCGCGCGCGCTTCGCCAAACAGCCCCGATCCGTGGACGAGCGCTCGAGGAGCGTGGGTACGCCTGGTGTTACGCATCCGATGAGATGTTCCTCTCGGCCGGGCTGGATGTGCCCGGACGGGAGTACTTCGACAACGAGGAGCTGGTCGGCAACGGTGTCGGAGCGATCTCGGGGCTCCGCGAGGCCGTCCGTGCCGACCTGCCGCGCCTTCCCAACCTCACCGGGCGCACGATCCTCCTCGCCACCGGCACCGCGATGGAGCCGACCCTCGTGGAGCTCGGCCGTGAGCTGCAGGCTGCGTGCGGCGTGGAGGTCAGAACGGCCGCCGTCCCCAACTCGATGTACGGGCCACAGGTGACGAGCGCCGGCTTGATCTCTGGAACCGACTACCTGGACGCGCTGCGTGCCAGCGAACCGTACGATCTGGCGATTCTCTCCCAATCGGCGGTCAACGAGCGCGGCTTCTTTCTCGACGATGTCTCGCTGGACGACGTTCGAGCCGGCGTCCCGGGCGCCGAGATTCGCGCGGGTGACCACGTGACGGACGTTCTGCTGAGATGGCACTGAGCCCCGCCCCGCCAAAGGCTGGACTCGCCGAGGTTGCGACCGTGGCGATCGTCGGACGACCCAACGTCGGGAAGTCGACGTTGTTCAACCGAATCGTAGGTCGGCGAGTGGCGATCGTGGCCGAAGAGCCGGGGGTGACGCGCGACCGCCAATTCGCCACGGCCGAGTGGGGAGGCTGTTCCTTCTTGCTCGCGGACACCGGCGGCGTCACGGATGCGCCCGGGCGGGGGATCGATGCGGAAGTCCAGCAGCAGGTGCTCGCGGCCATCGATCATGCGGACGTCATCCTTTTCGTCGTCGACGGCCTGGAGAGCGTGACGCCGGTCGACCTGCACGTCGCCGACCTCCTTCGGACCTCGGGCACGCCAGTGCTGTTGGCGGTGAACAAGGTGGACGAGCCCGTCGGATCGCTCGCTCACATCGAGTTCTACGAGCTGGGGCTCGGCGAGCCCGTGCAGGTGGCGGCGCTCTCCGGCAAGCAGAGCGGCGACCTCCTCGACCGGCTGATCCGACTGCTCCCGGAGAGCAGGGCCGAGGCCGAGCAGGCCTACGATGTGAGCCTGGCGGTCATCGGCAAGCCGAACGTGGGGAAGTCCAGCTACGTGAACCGGCTTCTGGGCCAGGATCGCGTGATCGTCGCCGAGGAGGCTGGGACGACGCGTGACGCGATCGACACGTACCTGGATCTCGAGGGCGTCCGGGTCCGTCTGGTCGATACGGCGGGCCTCCGGCGTCGCTCGCGGGTGCAAGGCGAGCTCGAGTTCTACAGTCGCCTTCGTGCGGCCCGGGCGATCGAACGCTCGGACGTCTGTCTCCTGATGGTCGATACCCCAGCCGGCGTGACGAACCAGGATTTCCGGATCGGAGAGCAGGCGTGGGAGGCGGGATGCGGACTGGTGCTCGTGGCCAACAAGTGGGACCTGGGAGAGGATCGCGGGCCCGCCATTCACGCCCAGTTCGAGCGCGACCTTCGCGAGCGCGCGCCTTTTCTCCGCAAGCTGCCGATCATCACGACGTCGGCCTTGACCGGTCTCCGTGTCCGAAAGGCCGCGGAGGTGGCGCTCGAGGTGCAGAAGCGACGCCAGCAGCGAATCCCGACGGCCGAAGTAAACCGGGCGCTCGCGGAGCTCGCGCGACACCTCCAGCCGCCCCAGAGCTCGCGGGGCGAAGTCAAGATCCTGTACGGCACCCAGGTGTCGTCGGCGCCGCCGTTCTTCGTGCTGTGGCTGAACCGACCCAAGGATCTGGCTACGCACTACATTAGGTACATCGAGAACGGCTTCCGTAATGCTTGGGACTTCCTCGGGACGCCGATCCGGTTCCGCCTGAAGAGACGGGAAGAGGCACGTAGGTGAGACCCGCGCTACTTGTCATCGCCGCGTATCTGCTGGGTTCGATCCCGTTCGGTTACGCCGCCGGCCGGCTGGCGCGCATCGATCTCCGGGCTACGGGCAGCGGAAACACGGGGGCGACGAACGTCTATCGATCACTCGGGCTGTGGGGAGCGGTGCCCGTCATTCTGCTGGACGTGCTCAAGGGCTTCCTGCCCGTGTGGCTGTTTCCGATGTGGGACGGAAAGGCGTGGCCCTATCTGGCGATCGTCTACGGAATCGCGGCTGTGGCGGGACACGTCTGGTCCGTTTTCCTGCGCCTGCGCGGCGGCAAGGGGGTGGCAACGGCGGCCGGCGTCATGCTGGCATTGGCCCCGATCGCGGCGACGATCGCAATGCTCGTGTGGGTCGGTCTCGTCCTCATCACCGGGTTCGTGTCCGTCGCATCACTGATCGCCGCCACGCTGATTCCCGTTCTGGCCTACTTCGAGGACGCGCCGATCGAGACGATTGTCTTCTCGCTGGGAATCGCGAGCTTCGTCTGGTGGACGCACCGCTCCAATCTGGTTCGCCTCGTCCATGGCGAGGAGCTCGGATTTCGAGCGGTGCGCCCATTGCGGAGGGCCGGTCGGGAGAAGCCGCGCGAGCCCCCGAAACGGGAGGAGTCGTGAGCCGGCCGGTTTGCGTTCTCGGAGCCGGAAGCTGGGGCACGGCGCTGTCTCACGTGCTGGCCCGAAACGGAGCCAGCACAACCAGCTGGGCTCACAGCGCGGCCGTTGCCGAGGAGATCAACGGGGACCGTCGCAACACGAAGTACCTGCCAGGGGTCGAGTTGGCGCCGTTCAGAGCTACGACCGTGATCTCCGATGCGGTGGCCGATGCGGGCGTTATCGTGTGCGTGGTCCCCTCCCACCACGTGCGAGAGGTGCTGGGTCGAGCGAAGCCCGACCTGGCAGGCGAGCTGATCCTGGTGAGTGCATCCAAGGGCATCGAGGTCGGGACCGACCTGCGGATGAGCGAGCTTTTCTCGGAGGTGCTCGGCGAGGGCACGGCAGCGGATTGCGTGGTGCTATCGGGTCCGAGCTTCGCTGAAGAGCTTGTGCGGGGACTGCCGACCGCCTGCGCCGCCGCCTCCTCTTCCGAGGCGAACCGACATGAGGTTCAGCGGCTGTTTCAGAACGATCACTTCCGCATCTACACGCTTGCCGACGTGGTGGGAACCGAGCTGGGTGGATCGCTCAAGAACGTGATCGCGCTCGCCGCGGGGATTAGCGACGGGCTCCGGTTGGGAAACAATGCCCGAGCGGCCTTGATCACACGCGGGCTCGCCGAGATCATCAGGCTGGCGACGCGCCTCGGCGCCGAGGAGCATACTCTGGCTGGCCTCGCCGGGATCGGGGATCTTGTCCTGACATGCACCGGCGATCTGAGCCGCAACCGCACGCTGGGCCTGGCAATCGGGGCGGGGCGCTCACTGGACGAGGTGCTGGCGGGGATGCACAACGTGGTCGAGGGAATCCGAACCACGAGGGCGGCGGTTGAGCTCGCCGGCCGTTATGAAGTGGAGATGCCGATCGCGAGCGCTGTTTACTCGATACTATACGAGGGTGTCGCGCCCGCTCAGGCGTTGACGAACCTGATGGCACGGGATCCGAAACCCGAACGCTGGAGCTGAGCACGTTGAACGACCGAATCGCAGCCAAGGAGTACTACTCGATCGGCGAGGTGTGTGGGATCACCGATCTCAAGCCGCACGTCCTGCGTTACTGGGAGAGCCAGTTCCCGGTGCTTAAGCCGACAAAGAACGCGGCCGGAAACCGCGTGTACCGGCGCCGGGAGATCAAGCTCATCCAGCTCCTTCGGCATCTCCTCTACCGCGAGAAGTACACGATCGATGGAGCCCGTCAGAAGCTGGATCAACTGCGGAAGCAGGGCAAGTTGGCGAAAGCCTCTCGACTTGCCATGGACGCGGAGATGGTGCGTGATGTGCGCCGAGAAGTGGATTCACTGGTCGAGGTGCTCGGCTCGGTTTGATCTCGCACCAGACATCCCCGCCGGAAGGCGCCCGTGACGAGGACGCGCGCCCCCTGTTCCTCTGCACGAACGACGACGGGATCCATGCGTTCGGGCTTGAGCTTCTCATCCAGGCTGCAGGGAAGCTGGGCGAGGTCTTCGTGGTGGCCCCCGACCGTCAGAGAAGCGCTTCGAGTCAGTCGCTGACGCTGCGCAGCCGCATAACGAAGACAGAGGAGTCCGCCGGTCGGCTCGCGCTGAGCGGCACTCCGACCGATTGCGTCCTCATCGCCGTCGAGAAGTTGTGCGAGCAGCTATACGAGCGTCCGCCGAAGTTCGTTCTCTCCGGCGTGAATCACGGCCCCAACATGGGCGAAGACGTTCTCTACTCCGGCACCGTGGCGGCCGCGATAGAGGGCACGATCCTCGGCGTTCCGTCGATCGCCGTCTCCTTCATGGGTCAGGATGACGACCGTTTGGCCGGCTACGCCGACTTGCTGGAACGCCTCCTGCGGGGTCTCGTCACGAGAGATGACTTTCCCGAGGAGACGCTGTTGAACATCAACCTGCCCGACCTGCCGGCGAGCGAGGTTCGAGGGTCCCGCGTGACGGTTCTCGATAGTCGCCAGTACGTGGGTTCGGTCAACCGGCTCGATCCGGCCGGCCGTGACGAGTTTTGGATCGGGGATGGCACGCCGGACTGGAAGGGGCGCGCCGATTCGGATTTCAGTGCCGTGGATGCGGGGTACGTATCGATCACGCCGCTGCACCTCGATCTCACGAACTTTCGGCTCATCGAAAAGGTGAGGAATTGGCCGCTCGAGCTCTGACCGGCGCCTATCAGAGGGATCGGCACCGCCTCGTCGAGCGATTGCAGGCATCCGGCATCGAAGATCTGGCGATCCTGCACGCCTTCGCGTCGGTTCCTCGCCACCGTTTCGTGCCGGAGGCGGTCCGCCAGCGGGCCTACGACAACGCCGCCTTGCCCATCGGCTACGGACAGACGATCTCCCGGCCAGGAGTGCACGCACTGCATCTTGCGTTCTGCGAGCTCGGTGGCGACGAGCGCGTGCTCGAGATCGGTACCGGATCCGGCTTCCAGACCGCGCTGCTGTCATTGCTTGCGGGCGAAGTGTACAGCATTGAGCGGGTTCCTGAGCTGGCGGAATCCGCTCGGCAGGCGCTGCAGGAATCGGGCGTGGATGGCGTGCACCTGGCGATCGGAGATGGAAGCGCCGGCTGGCCGGAGGCCGCGCCCTTCGACGTCATCCTGATTGGGGCGGCCACTCCCGAGCCTCCCGCCCGTCTATACGGGCAGCTGGCGCCCGGCGGTCGACTCCTGGTGCCGGTCGGTGATCCCGCGCATCAGGAGCTGGTTCGGGTCCGGGCCCGGGGGGGATCTTTCGACGTGGAGACGATCGATCGCGCGCGCTTCGTGCCGCTCATCGCCGAGTGCAGCTGATGCCCGCCGTGGGTTCGAGTGCTGGGGCAGGGGAGGCGAGGGGCAAGCCTGGCCCCTTTCGTAGGCTCTATCATTGGGTGCTGGATTGGGCCCACCGTCCCGGCGGCCCCATAGCGCTGTTCGGCATTGCGGCCGCCGAGTCATTCATCTTCCCGATTCCGCCCGACGTGCTGCTGATTCCGCTTTGTCTCGGAAACCCTCGGCGGGCGCTACGGTTCGCGGCTTTGTGCACGGTGGGGTCGGTGCTCGGTGCCATGCTGGGCTACCTCATCGGCCTCGGGCTTTACGAGAGCGTCGGACGGCCGATCATGGAGTTGTACGGGTACGCCGACGAGTATGCGGCGATCGGCCGGGCCTACCGACAGAACCTGGTCCTCGCGCTGGGTACCGCGGGCTTCACGCCGATTCCGTTCAAGGTGTTCACCATCGCGGCCGGTGGCTTCCAGGTGCCGTTTCTCCCGTTCGTGGCCGTCACGGCGGTGAGCAGGGGGATGCGCTTCTTTCTCGTGGCCGGCCTGATTCGGGCCTTCGGCGAGCCGATTCGGGAGTTCATCGAGCGGTACTTCAATCTCCTCACGCTGGTCTTCACGGTGCTCCTGATTGGTGGCTTCGTGGTTCTCGGAGTCCTCTCCGCGCGTTGACGCTTCCTTCCTTCGGCCGGTAGCTTCCTGAGCCTATGAACCAGAGTGAGACGGCCGGCGACCCGCCGGCAGGGGCCGAAGAGGCCGAAGCGGCGTTCACGCCCGCGCGGGCGGAGGAGGTCGCAGAACGCGTCAGGCAGCGGCTGCGCGACTATCCGGATTTCCCGCGGCCGGGAATTCTCTTCCGGGACGTGATGCCCCTGTTCCAGGATCACGTTCTGTTCTCCGACGTGATCGATGTCCTCGCGGATCATGCCAGCGCGGTCCGCGCGGAGAAGATCGCCGGCATAGAGGCTCGCGGCTTTCTATTCGGGGTTCCCGTCGGTCTGCGGCTAGGCGTCCCGTTCATCGCCGTGCGGAAGAAGGGCAGGCTGCCGGGTGAGACGATCGCCGCCGAATACGCGCTCGAGTACGGCAGCTCCCATCTGGAGCTCCAGGCCGATGCGATCAGGCCCGGCGAGCGTGTTCTGATCATCGACGACCTCCTGGCGACGGGCGGAACGGCAGCGGCCACCGCTTCGCTCATCGAAGAGCTCGGCGGCACCGTGGCTGCGCTCCAGGTTCTCGTCGAGCTGGCAGCTCTCCCCGGAAGAGAAGCGATGAACTCGTACAACATATTTGCGTTACTTACCTTATAATCAGTTATCTAACCCTGATAGAGAAGTAGGATAGATGCCCGGAGCCCTAGCCAAGAAGAAGCGGAAGGACGAGCTCTCCCAGGAGGACCGATTCCTCCAGTCCATCGAAGAGGTAAGCGCGTGGATGAAGGCCCATACGCGTGCCGTCCTCATGATCTCGGTCGGCCTCGTACTCTTCGTGGGCGGCGTCCTGTATTACCGGAGCTATCGCGAGAGCCTGCGCACGCGAGCGGCGATAGAGCTGAACCAGCTTCGCGCGACGCTTACGGTCGCTGACGCCGTCCCACGATTGACCGGTTTCGTGGCGCGATTCGACGGGACCCCCGCCGCGACGGAGGGTCGCTTGCTCCTCGCCAAGATCCAGCTACAAAGCGGACAGCCCCAAGCGGCGCTCAGTATCCTCGGTCCGATCACCTCAGAACCCGTGGATGTCCCGAGTGGCTACGCCGTCAAGCTCCTTCTCGCCGAAGCGTACAAGAGCGCCGGGGAGTACGAGCGGTCCCTCGACGAGCTGGACGCGATTATCGGCGGCGCCTACGTGCCCTATCAGCGGCACCGCGCGCTGGCAGAGCGGGGAAGGCTGCTTGCGGCCCTCGGCCGCCTCGAGGAGGCTGCGGTGGCCTACCAGCGCCTCGTGGACGACGACAGCGCCACGGATGACCTCTATCGGGTGCGTCTCGGCGAGATCCAGGCCATGATCGCATCGGGCGCGACGCCTCAGCCGACGACGTTCTCGGCGCCAGCGTCAGCTCCTCCCGAGGAGGGCGTTGGGTCTCTAATGCCGGGAGCGGATGGCGTCGATACGGTATCCACCCCCGACTCCGTGGCCACCGACTCGGCGCCGGCTGGAGGCTCCGGCTAGCGCGGGCCCAGCGATCCGGTCCGACCTGCAACGACCATCCCCGATCCCTTCGACGCCTTTTCACGCCTCTCTGCGCTCCCAGGGCCTCCGGGTCCGCCCCTAGGCCCCTAGCCCTCGGGGATCTCGGTTTCGCCGTCCTAACGCCTTCTGAGGGCTTTCTTCCTGTCTCGCGCCTGCCCTCGAGCCTTCCTTTCAAAAGCGGCGCCCGTTCGGTCTTGCATCCCCGTTGGCGAACGGCGCATAATGTACATTATGTAAACTAGCGGTAGGCGACGGTCCCCAACGGTCCGTCCCTTGATGGAAGGTCACATTCCCTTCTCCGGCCTTCTCCGATGCTTCTCACGTCACCTGAGTCGACTCGAGCTAGCTGGTAGTGCGCGTTGTGAGTTAGAGCTCAGAGACGGCCGACGATGCCCTTGAAACGAAGCCACCAGACGCGCCAGATCGCCTCGCGCACGATCCGGCCGGACATCTTGCTCTCCCCCTCGGCGCGCTCGACGAAGACGATCGGGATCTCGGCGATGTCGAAGCCGGCCTTCCAGGCCCGAAAGTTCATCTCGATCTGGAAGGCATAGCCGGTGGAGGCGACACGATCGAAGTCGATCGCCTTGAGGACCTCTCGCCGAAAGCACTTGAAACCGGCCGTGCTATCCGTGAGACGGAGGCCGGTGACCCACCTGGCGTACTTGTTGGCGCCATAGCTCAGCAAAAGCCTGGACATCGGCCAATTCACGACGTTGACCCCTCGGAGGTAGCGGGAGCCCACGACAACGTCGTGGGACTCGATCGCGCTCAGGAAGTCGCTCAGATAGGCGGGATCGTGCGACAGATCGGAATCCATCTCGAAAAGGACGTCGTATCCGCGCTCCAGGCCTTCGCGGAAGCCGGCGAGGTAGGCCGAGCCGAGGCCCAGCTTCCCGGAGCGGCGAAGGACGAAGATCCGGTCGCTCCGCCCCGCCATCTCCTCGGCGAGATCCCCGGTCCCGTCCGGAGAGGCGTCATCGACGACGAGCACGTCGAGTCGGTCGTCTTGCTCGAGGATTCGGGGCACGATCTTCCCGAGGCTCTCCCGCTCGTTGAACGTCGGGAGCACCACGAGCCCCCTTCCCCCTCCGCTCGCCCCCGTTCGGAGCTCGTCGGGACGTGACTCTCCGGAGCGGGGCTCGCCCGTCGAGGGCGTCATCCGCTCGTCGACCACGTCGTTCGAGGTCGCGTCTTCACGCATCGTCCGGCGTCTTTCCTTTACCGAGGCCGCCGCGCAGGAGCACGGCGATGCCGAACGCCGCCAGCTCGGAGACGATCGTCCAGAGGCGCGCGAGCACGGCGATCCCCATCGCGGCTGCCGCCGGAAGCGGCGTTGCAATCGTGAGCAGCAGCGTCATCGCACCCTCCCGAACGATGAGGCCGCCTGGCGTCACGATGGCGAGGTAGCCCGCCACGTAGCTGGCCGCGAAGACCCCGGTGAGCGTCCGGATGTCACCCACCGGCGCCTCCGACACCCCCGCGATCAGGAACCAGAGGCCCGCCCCGTAAACCCACCAGGCCAGCAGGAGTGCCACCCCGAGCGTCCAGGAGTAGGCACCGCCGGTCGGGCGCTCGCGCTCGATCACGGAGGAGACCGCGGGGCCGTCCTCTCGCAGCAGCTTGGCGAGTGCAGCGGTGGCTCGACGAAGGACCGTCGGGTGAAGGGTCAGGGCGAGCCCGACGGCGAGGCCGATCGGCAGCAGGATAGAGCCTCCGAAGGCGTCTCCGATCCGATTCCCGAGCGTCAGGAGAGCGGCGGCGATCCCGCTCACCAGCACCACGATCTGGAAGACGAGCGCCGACACGAGCGCCACGGAGCCAGATCGGCCCGTGCTCCGCATGAACGCCGCCAGCCCCGCCAGCTGCCAGACCTTCCCGGGGATGTAACGTCCCAGGTTGCTGCCGACCCAGGCCGCCACTCCCTCCGGATACCGGACGTCCTCGCCCAATCGGCGAGCGAGCCAGGTCCACAGGGCCGCCATGCCGAGAAGGTTCACCGTACCAAGCCCGAGGGCGGCGAGAAGCCATCCCGGCCGGGCGCTCCAGGTGCCGCTCGTCGATCCCCCAAGCTCGGCGAAGGCGCTCCACTGGCCCTGGAGGACGAGCAGGATGAACACAAGCGCCGCGAGCAGGAAGGCGGCGAGCGCGAACCGTTTCCACCGATCGGTCAAGGGGACCCCGTGACCCTCTTACTAGGCGGTTTCGGGTCGCCGCCGGAGCAGCAGCCAGGCGGCGGCGAGCAGGGTGAGAGTTGCCGTGACGGCGGAGATGATGGCGGAGGCGAAGAACGACGTCGAGCGGAACCTGAAGACCAGCTCGTGTTCCCCTGCGGGCACCTGCACACCGCGAAACGCGACGTTGGTGCGGTGGATTGGGACCGGACTTCCGTCGATCAAGGCCTGCCAGTCGGGATGGTACACCTCGCTCACGAAGAGAAGGCCGGGTTGCTCGGCGGACACCGAGAAGACGACCTCGTTCGGCGTGTAGGATCGAACGCTCGCGACTCCGCTGCCGGCCGAGATCTCGCCGTCTTCGTCCGCATCTCGAGATCCCGATGGAGAGCCGGCGTACGCCCAAGTCTCCACCACCGCTCGTTCTAGCGGGTCGACGAGTCCCAGGGTGGCGTCCAGCGCAGCCGTCGAGTCATCGACCGTCACGACGCTCCTCGGGAAGAAGGCGTGCGGCGTCGTGTCCGAGATGCGATAGACCCGACCTTTCCTCGCCTCGGCCGCTTCCGTCAGGAAGGGGAGGTTGATCTGCTCGGCCGTGGTGAGGTACTTGAGGTCGAGCAGCGACCACAGGACCCGGCGGCCTCCCAGGTTGGCGTAATCCAGCCCGCCCACCAACCGTTCGTACCACTTGAGTCTGAAGTTCTGGCTGCCGGTGACGGCCGGAATCGCGAAGTACATGAGCTCGTTGGGCCGGTAGGAGTCGGGCAGCGGCCATGCCCGTGCGCCGGGCGCCAGCTGGGTGGCCAGGCTACGCAGCGCCGGGTCTTCCGGAAGCAGCTGTTCCGCGGGGAGCGCGATCAGGTAGCGTCCCGCCACCCGGCCCATGTCCAGCGCGCCCAGGATCAGGAGCGCGGCGCAGATCCATTCTCCGATCCGGCGCCGTTCCACCGCTCGAGCGGTGCCCAGCGTGGCGGCCCACACCACCAGCCCGATCGTCGCCCCGAAACGCAGTGCCCCGAGAACCTCCGCGGGCGGCTCTCGCGTCCAACCGACGGGAAACCAGGCGTGAAAGGCCCAGCGAATCAGGCCCTCCGGCGCGAGTGCGGCCGCGAGCAGAGGCAGCGCCAGCACGCCGGAGCCCAGGAGGATTCTCGGCCAGGGCAGTCCCCCGCCCTCCCTGGAGTCCGCGATCGCCTGCCATCCGAAGCCGGCGAGCAGAGCCACTGCAAACGTCACGGGACCGAGCATCATCGCCGGGGCTCGAAAGCGTCCGATCAGGGGGACCACCGCGTAGGCCAGACGGTGGAGGGGCGTCGCCGCTCCGAGGGCGAAGAGAAGGCCCAGCACCGCCGCTGCGGCAAAGAACCACTGCCGGGGGTCCCTCCGGCTGCTCAGCAGCCCGATCGCCGCCAGAAGAAGCGGCAGGACTCCGAGGTACTCCGTGTGCAGCTTGAAGGGGTTCGTCCCCCAGTAGAGATCGAGCGAACCGATCAGGTCGGGAAGCAGGAAAGCCGAGAGCTCCTGAGGCGGCAAGGCCCAGGAGCTGGCGAACGCGTACCCTTCCTGGCCCGGCACGCCGCGTACGGCCAACTCCAGCAGCCCGGCCGTGGGCCAGAGCTGCACCGCGCCGACGAGGGCGGCGATGAGGAACGCGAGCGCGTACAGACCTGCGGTGGACAGTACGGGGCGCAGCGACCGAGCGTCCCGATACCTGGTCCAGAGGGCGAAGAGGGCGTAAGCGGAGAGTGCCAACGAGGAGAAGTACATCACCTGCACGTGTGGCGTGAAGATCTGCGCGCCGACGACAAGGCCGAGGAGCAGGAACCAGACCGTTCTCCCACTCCGCATCCCGCGCTCCAGCAAGCCGAATGCGAGCGGGATCAGGACCATCGCGAACAGGCGCCCGTCGTGACCGCCGTACAGCGTAGAGAGGAGATAGCCACCGAACATGAAGGAGACGCCGGTCACCGCCGAGGCCCACCGCCCCAGGCCGAACGAGCGTCCCGCGAAGTAGCCGAAGGCGCCGGAGAGGAAGGTGTGGGCCACGAACGTCCAGCCGATGGCGCGGTAGAGCGGCATCGCCAGGTAGAGCAGGCTTGTCGGATAAAAGACGGGTCCGGGGAGCACGGCGAGGAACGGGAGGCCGCCGTAAACGAACGGGTTCCAGAGGGGCAGGCCTCGCCCCGCCCTCAGCTCGTCCACCGCGAACTTCCTGAGCTGATAGGCCTGATCCAGCATGTCGGTGCCGAAGAGCATCCGATCGCCGTAGAACACGAACTCGCGGTAGAGGAAGACGGTCGCGGCCGCCGCCGCGAGCAGGAATCCGACGGTTCCCCACCGACCGGGACGCCGATCGCCGGCGGTCACGAGGCGGGCCTTTCCAGCATGAAGAACCACTGCGGGGAGAGGGCTCGCAGAGCGCCGTCGACGACCGAAGCCGGAAGGGTGCGGAACGACATCCAGGTTCGCTCCCAGGCCGAACCCCACGTCGTGGAGATCAGATCGTCGATCGCCCGGCGCGTGATGTCTCGCACCCGGAACCCCGGACCTGACATCGCCTGCTGAAGCCGTCCGTAGGAGAGGTAGCGGATCTCATCGTATCGTCGTCCTCTTCCGCTCGAGCGCAGATAGGCGTTGGCGGCGGCGCTTGGCAACCAGCTCAGAAGCGGGAGCCGGTAGTGGGGTTCCATGAGGACGTACCGGTTGCCCGCCGACACGAAGGCCTGCCCGCCCGGTCGGAGCACGCGATGAGCCTCCGCGAACAGGTGCCCGTGATCGCTGACGTGCTCGTACACGTGGTTCATGATCAGGAAGTCGAGCGCCTCGTCGGCTATCGGGAGGCGAAGGATGTCTCCGCGGACCATGCCCCTGCGCTCAACGATCGCGTGTTCTGATATCTCTATACCTAAAATAGGCTTAGCGATAGCGGTTTCTAGTATATTCTTGATGATGCCGGTCCCGGACCCGAGGTCGGCGATGCGCTCGGCCGCGGCCAGCTCGTTCAGGCAGAGCTCGGCGATCACTCGCGCCTTCCGGCGTCGACCCTCGAGGTAGGCGGCGCTGCGCAGTCTCGCCTCGTACCAGTCGCCGGCTCGCTCCCCTTGGGCCTCCAACGCCGGATCTCGACTCACGAGCTTCGTTCGCGTGCCTGCGAGCGCGTCGAGAGGCCTGCGTGATATACGGTCTCGAGCTCCTCCGTGACACGCTCGAGAGAGAAGCGCTCCTCGACGATGGCGCGCCCACGGCGGGCGACGTGGCGCGCCCGCTCCGGGTCACCCGCGATCTCGAGGATGGTCTCCGCAAGGGCCTTCGGGTTCGCAGGCGGAACCAGCCAGCCCGTCTCCCCGGGCCGGACGATGTCGGGGATGCCTCCCACAGCGGCTCCGATCACCGGCCGCTCGAGGCCGAGGGCCTCGAGGAGCACGACACCGAGACCTTCGGTGTCTCCCTTCGCGTCGATCACCGCCGGAAGCACAAAGATGTCGCACGCCTCGTAATACCCGCGAAGATCACGCTCCGGAACGGACCCGGCAAAGCGGACGTGCCGTTCGACTCCCGCTCTCTGTGCGGTCTCCTGGATCGTGCTCCTCCACTCTCCTTCGCCGACGATGGTCAGCTCCGCCGGTCTGGCCTCGCGAACGAGAGCGAGCGCTTCAACCAGATACTCCACGCCCTTCCGCTGGACCAGACGCCCGACGAATAGCAGGCGCAACGGTCCCGCGCCCGTCAGCGCGGGGCGCCCTTCCCCGCCGGTTGCCGTCAAGCCGGCTGCGAACGGAACCACGCTGACGTCGCGGTCGACCAGCGTCCGGACCCTGGCGGCGGTGGCGGAGGAGATCGCGGTGACGGCATCGGCGGTCCGAGCGCTCCAGACGAGGAACGGGCGGAGCCAGCGAGCGCGGCGTTCTACCCAGTTGATCTCGACGCTGTAGAAGGTGCAGACGAGGGCCGCACGGCCTCCCGACGCGAAGCGGGCGGCGGCGCCGAACAGGGCGTGAGGCACGGGCCAGTGTACATGCACGACGTCCGGATGCCGCCGTCCCGAACGAGCGGAAGCCCACAAGCCGCCGGCTAAGTACGAGGGTAGGAGGGCCGCGTGTGCCGGCGAGCGTCTCAGCCGATCCGGCACCGTCTCGTCGTGAGTGAGCGTCTCGCACGATCGAGGCGCGTAGCGAAAGCGCTCGACCGGTACGCCGCCGATGTGCTGCGACCCGAGCCCCCGGTAGGACGGCGCCAGAATCGAAGCGTCCATTCCGCGCGCCCGTTGGGCGGAGACGAGCGCCGAGAGCCAGGGTGTGATGACGTCCTCCTCGTAACGCTGAAAGGCCGTGACGATGTGGACGACGCGCAGTCCCTCGACCCGTCCTGGCTCATCCATGTCAGTCAGCCGCCAGCGGCTCGGGATCGAAGCTCAGCACGAACGTGGGGGGTTCCCCGCCCTCGTAAACGATCTCGAACATCGGCAGGTTCTCGCGCAGCGCCGGGATCAGGTAGCGCGACGTCGTGCCGCTGATCGCGTCCACCACGACGTAGTCTGCTCCGATCCGCCTCATCCCCTCCAGCACCACCCGCGAGTCCGTCGAGTACGGATAGAGGTCGCCGCGCCGCCCCGATATCCAGAAGAAGATCCGCGGCTTTCGGCTGACCGCGATGGCATCGGGCGACGTGTTCACGGCCGCCCATTCGGCGGCAGCGTAGAAGCTGGCGAACTCCGGTGGGTCACACGGAGCACCGGCCCGGTATTCCGCGAGGCAGCGGACGCTGTCCGGAGTTCGGACGACCGCGGTGATGGCCGCTCCGATTCCGACGGCCGCAGCGAGGGCTCCCGTCGCCAGGGCGGGCGTCCGGGCGCCCTGCCTACCCCCGGTGAGCCGCCGCCCGAGCTCCCAAGCGCCGGAGCCGGCATAGGCGAGAATCAGAGGGAGAAGCGGCAGGAGGAATCGCTGGTCCGTCCAAACCACCGGCCACAGAGCCAGCATGAGGGCGTAGAGCACGGTGAAGAGCTCCGCCGGGCCCAGCCGGCTCATCGAGCGCCGGACCCAACCGCCGAAGGCCAGCCCCGCTACCGCCAGCCCCAGGGCCGTTAGCACGGCCTCGCCACCCGGGACGGCGCTCCATCCACCGGCGATCGCCCGAGGCAGAATCTCGGAGACGTAGCTCCAGAGGTTCTCGATCCCGCGGATCGCAAGGGCGCCGGGACCGGCGGATCCGGCCGCCGGGTCGTACGGGTTTCTCAGCAGCATCTCCTTCAGATAGGTCGGCTGCGAGACGGCTTGGCCGGGGGCGGCGGAAGCCCAGCGCTGGTAGAGCCACCAGCCGCCTGCCGAGGCCGAGGCGACCGCGGTGGCCAGCGCGAGCCGCCGGGGCTTCCGCTCGAGCGCGAAGAAGAGGGCGGCCGCTGCAAGGAGTGGGAGTCCGGCTGTGCGTGTCAAGAAGGCCGCCCCTGCCGCCGCAAGACCGAGGAGCAAGGCGGGAGTGATCCCGTGCCGCCCGTCCTCTCCCGTCGATCCCTGCGCCGCCTGCTCGATCCACAGCAGAGCCGTCAGGACCAAGACGACGAAGAGAGCCTCCGAGAGCACGTAGTGTGAGTACTCCAGGAGAACTGGTGAGAGGGCGAGCAGACCGGTCGCGACGACGGCAGGGCCACGCCCGACCAGCCGATCGGCCAACCGGTAGCTGAGCCACACCGCCAGGGTCGTCAGGATGAGAGACGTAAGCTTGAGCAGCTGAAGCGACCCGAGCGGAGTGAACGCGGCCAGCAGCAGCGGATAGAGCGGTGGATACTTGGTGTGGAGAGGCCCGAGGGGGAGGTAGATATCTCGATAGCCCTGCCCGGAGGCCAAGGCCTCGCCGAGAATCATGTATCCCGCGTTGTCGCCTCCGGAAAACAGCGTGGGGTCGTAGAGAAGGAGGCCCATGACGACGTGCAGGCTCGCGATAGCCAGGCCGATCCGTGAGTCCGTGCTCAGCCGACCGGCCGAGCTCACTTCCGCATGTCCCGTCTCAGCGCCTCCACCTCGGCCCTCAGCCCGGCGATCAGCTCGGCGAGGAAGCCGAGCACGAAGAGTCCGAGACCGACGAGCACGAGAAGCAGCACGAGGGTGAGCAGCGGCCGGTAGCCCTGACCGAGCACGAATCGGAGGTAGATGGCGATGGCACCGGTGATCGCACCGAGCCCCAGGAGCGCGAGGCCGGTCATCCCGAAGAAGAGCAGCGGCTTGCGGCCGAAGACGAGCTGAAACCAGACTGCGACCAGGTCCAGTGTGCCGATCAGGATTCGCTGCCTGCCACCGTATTTCGAGACACCATGCCGTCGGGGATGAAGCTCGACGTCGATCTCCCGCAGGCGGAAGCCGCGATCGTGTGCGAGCACGACCATGTATCGATGCCAATCATCCCGCAGCTCCATCTCGTCGATGACGCTTCTGCGAAATGCCTTCATGGAGTTCAGATCGTGCACGGGGACCTGGAAGATCAGACGTGAGAGCCAGTTGTACACGCCCGACACAAAGCGTTTTTCGTATCGGCCGACCTTGCGGCCGGTGACCAGGTCCGAGCCCTCGTCGAGGGCCCGGACGAAGCGCGCGATCTCCTCGGGTGAGTGCTGGAGGTCCGCGTCGAAGAGAACCAGGTACTCGCCGCTGGAGGCCTCCGCCCCGGTCAGCAGCGCGTCGGTCTTTCCGCGATTGGAGCGGTGCGACAGGAAGCGAGCATTGGTGAGGCCGGCCGCCGCGGCGGCTCGGCGTGCCGCCTCCAGCGTTCCATCGGTCGAGCCGTCGTCGACGAGTACAACCTCTACGTCGAGGTCGGCGTCGCGCAAAGCGGAGGCGAGCTCGGAGAACAGATCGGGCATGTTGTCCGCCTCGTTGAAGGCGGGCACGATCACCGAGGTCTTCGTTTCCGTCTGAGGCTGCGTCACACCCGCTTGCGCATGCGTGCGGAAAGGATACCCAGCTGATCTCGGTACTTGGCCACGGTCCGGCGGGCGATCCGCACACCCTCACTTTTGAGGATATCCACGATCGCCTGGTCCGTCAGCGGTCGCCTCGGGTCTTCGTCATCTACCAACTTCTTGATGCGGACCCGGATGCCCCGGGCCGAGACATCCTCGCCATAGTCGGTCGAGAGGCCGCTCGAGAAGAAGAACTTGAGCGGATAGACGCCACGAGGCGTCTGCACGTACTTCCCGTTCGTCACCCGCGAAACGGTGGACTCGTGCATGTCGATGTGCTCGGCCACCTCTCGCAGCGTCAGCGGCTTCAGGTGCTCGACCCCCTTCTCGAAGAACTCGCGCTGCCGGTCGACGATGAAGTTCATGACCTTGAGCATCGTCTGCCGGCGCTGCTCGATCGCCTGGATCATCCACTGGGCGCTGTTCAGCTTTTTCGCGATGAACGTCTTGTTGTCGCCCGTGAACTGGTTCTTGTCGCGTGCCACCTCGCGGTAGGACTGCGAGAGCTTCAAGCGAGGAAGGGACGTGTCGTTGTGGAAGACATAATACTGATCGTCGATCTTCTCGACGACCAGATCGGGGGTAACGTAATCATTTCCAGCTTCGGCGTGCTTGAGGCCCGGCTTGGGATCCAGCTTCGCGATCTCGTCCGCGGCCGTCTGGACCGCCTTGGGAGAGATCCCGTGCTCCTTGGAAAGCTCGCTCCACCTGTGGTTCACGAGCTCCTCGAAATGGTCGCAGACGAGGCGGAACGCGAGGCCGTCGATCTCCTCGCGGTCACGCAGCTGTAACAGCAGGCACTCGCGCAGGTTCCGCGCGCCTACCCCGCTGGGCTCGAACAGCTGAATCATCGCGAGTAGCCGCTCGACCTCCTCGATCGTGAACGGCTCGGTCCGTTCGTCCTCGCCCGCCTCGGACTCGGAGAGATAGCTGTTGAGTGACTCGACGACCTCTTCCAGAGAGCAGGAGAGGAAGCCTTCGCGGTCGATATTGCCGATGATCTCTTCGCCGAGGAGCAGATCCCGCGGATTCAGGGGGAGAAGCTGGACCTGGTCCCTCAGGAAGTCCCATAGGTCACGCGAGCTGGCAGGAGTCGGCCTGTAGTATTCGCGCTCCTCGTACTCGGCGCGGCGGCCGCCGACGTCGAAGCCGTTCAGGAGGATCTCTTCCCAGTCGATCTCGTCGTCTGGTTTTTCGGGGGTTTCCTCCTCCTCCAGCTCCTCTTCCTCCTCCTCGGTGAGATCGAGGAACGGGTTGTTCTCGAGCTCCTGCTTCAGGTGCTGTTGAAGGTCCAGGAGCGGCATGTACAGGAGATCCATCGCCTGGTAGAGGCGAGGGTTGACCCTCATCTCCTGTCGCAGGCGCGGTAGTTGGCTCAGACCTATTCGGGAATCGACCATGGTCTCCCGGTGGCGCTGAAAGCGCCCTCTTGGGTTGTTGTTTCCGGCCCGAAACGCCGGTCGGATCCGCTGCAACTGCCGCTCCGTGCAAGAAAATATGGCATTGCGCACGCCGCGGCACGTCCCTTGCTGCGCCGGGCGTAAACAAGCGCAAGTCGGGTGCCGGGCCGCGCGGGTTCGGAGGTTTCGGGCAGGTTCGGGGGGCTCGGGTCGTTACAAGGACGCTAGAGGCGGAAGTCCTCGCCCAGGTACTTCTGTCTCGCTTTCGGATCGTTGACGAGCTGCTCGGCTGAACCCTCGATGTGGATCTGGCCGTTGAACATGATGTAGGCGCGGTCGGTGATCGAGAGCGTCTCCCTCACGTTGTGATCGGTAATCAGCACGCCGAGTCCCCTCGCACGCAACTCCGCCACGATACGCTGAATGTCATCGACCGCGATCGGGTCCACTCCCGCAAACGGCTCGTCGAGAAGCATGAACTTCGGGTTCGTGACCAGCGCCCTGGTGATCTCGAGGCGGCGCCGCTCACCGCCGGAGAGGGCGTAGGCCTGCTGATCGCGCAGGTGGGCGAGGCCGAGCTCGTCCAGCAGCTGCTCCAGCTGGCGCTCCGCCTCCTTGGGCGCGAGATCGAGCGTCTCCAGGATCGCCATCACGTTATCACGGACGGAGAGCCGGCGAAAAACGGAGGGTTCCTGCGACAGATAGCCGATCCCGTCCCGTGCCCGTCGGTACATCGGGACTGAAGTGATATCGCGTTCGTCGAGGAAGACCTTGCCTTCATCGGCGGAGATGAGGCCCACGATCATGTAGAAGGTGGTCGTCTTCCCCGCCCCGTTCGGGCCCAACAGGCCGACGATCTCTCCCTGCTCGAGACGAAGGTCTACGTCGTCCACGACTCGGCGGCGCTTGAACGCCTTGACGAGGCCCTGGGCTCTCAGGACGCTGGCCCCGGCCACACGTTGGGCGGCTCGTAGATCCGCGGTTGGCGAGCCCTCCGGTGCGGCCGCGTCGGGTGGTGGGGGTCGGACCTCGAGGTCCCGCTCCCGCAGCCGCACTCGCGGCCTCGGAGCTACCGTCACGTCTTCGGCAGGAGCGACGTAGGGTTCGGGCAGGAAAGGTGGTGGTTCGGCGACCTCCGTGGATGCGCCAAGCCTCTCCGGATCAAGTGGCGCGAAGGGGTCGAAGGGGAAGTTCACGCGTCTCCTCCCTCCGGCGGGCCGGCTGGGATGGAATCCGTCGGGGCCGGCGGCGACGAGTCCGGCTCGGCCTCGGCCTCCCCGCCGGGCGAGGCAGGGCCGGGGGCACCAGGCTCGAGGTAGACGCCGATCGCCCGCACCGCTCTCACCCGTCGAGCCTTCCCCTCCCGGAACTCCACGTCGATCTGCTCCCCGATGAGGTAGTTGCGCGAGAGCGGCCCGCTCGGGCCGGATTCACCTTCCACCAGGTAGAGCGACCGTGCATCGCCGATGGCCAGCAAGCGCTCGATTGTTTGCTCGGCGGCTGAATCCTCGGGTGACGCGGGGATCGCCTCCACGCCCGCAGGGACCGGCGCGCCGTCCCCCTCCAGGGCGGATGGTTCGCCGGCGGCCCCCTTAGCGAAGAGGATGATCAAGGTGTCGCCGACGACCCAGTTGCCCCCATCCGTCGTCCGGGCCGGCTCCCCGAGCGACAGATCGGGGGTCTCGACCTCTACCGCACTGCCCTGCCCGACGGCGACGATGGAGTCGAGTCGCCCGGCCGTCGCGCCGATGCGGAGCGAGTCCGCGCCCAGAACGTACGACGCGGACGTCGCGAGGGAGCGCCCGGGGCCGAACGCCCAAACTTGGTCCAGCTCACTCGCGACGAGCTGCGCTCGGATCTCCTCCGAGAGGATCTCGAACCCCTCCCCGACCGCTCGGCCCGAGCCCAGCGCCCGCACTTCATCCAGCTCATCATCCGTGAACCGGAGGCGGATGCTGTCGCCCTCGAGCTCGAGGTCCTGCTGTCGAGCGAAGGCGGACCCATAGAGGACACCGGCGCCGGCATCCATGTCGAAGAACGCGCTGTCCGCCTCAGCGTAGACGTCCGATCGCTCGATCACGACGCCTCCCCAGGCCCAGGCGACGCGCTCTCCGAACATATCGACCCGGTCAGCGTCGATATCGACGGGCTTTCCCTCTTGGCCCGGCTCCGGGAGGAGGATCATGTGCGGGCGGCCGGTCGCCGTGGTCCGCTCGGCGATGCCGGATACGGCGCGGAGGAAGGTGACATGCGGGCCGCGAAGGGTGGATCCGGACGCGAGGCGTGTGAGGAGGACATCCCTCCTGGCGATCATGCGGTCGTCGTCCTCGAAGAAGTCGAGTCGATC
>JAUVMT010000147.1 GCA_030600085.1 Gemmatimonadales bacterium
CCTGGGCCAACGCGAGCATATACTTGACGTACATGTCGGTCGGGTTGGCCTCGTTGAAGTGCGTGATCGCCTCATCGAAGTTCGCCTGCTTGAGGGCGATCTCCCCGAGGATCTGGTGGTATCCCTGGAAGCGGGTCGGACTGCGCACGGGCTCCTGAAGCGCCTTGTGCTCTTCTAGCGTCGCCTTCGCCGCGTCGATCTCACCCATCCGGGCCGCCGTCCGGGCCTTCCACCACAGCCGGTTGGCTTCCTGGCCTCGGGTGAAGTCGAGATCGTCGACCAGCTCGATGTTCTGCTGCCGAGCGCTCTCCAACCCTCCGAGAATCTCCTTCAGCCCATCGAACATCTCGTGGTGCAGGGCGATGGACGCCGCCTGGCTGAGCGCGAACATCTGGATCGAGATCTTCTGGTCCTCACGAACGTCGAGCTCGCCGGCTCCCTTGGCGATAGCGACGAGCTCTGCGATCGCCTCGGCGGGAGCGCCGGCGTGGAGCGCCACGAACGCCCGGTAGACGGCGTAGGTGCCCTTGTTGAACGTACTGGCGTTCTCGATCCCGATGTCGTAATCGGCGCGCGCCTCGTCGAAGTTGCCGAGGAAGGAGTTGATGTGGCCCTTCTTCAGGGCCGCCACGCCGAGCCCCGGATCCTTCTCCAGAGCGCTCGAATACGAGGCCCTGGCGGTCTCGAGCTCACCCATCGCCCGATACGTGTCCCCGAGGAACTCGTACCCCTTCGCCTCCTCCGGCCTCAGCGTCACGAAGTGGTCGAAATGCTCCTTCGCCTTGGCGAAGTCCCGAGGCTCCTGGAACAGGAAGTCGAAGCCGATCGCGGAGTGGGCGGCATACATGTTGGGGTCGAGCCCCAGCGCCTTCATGTAGGCCTCGCGTGCTTCCGCGTTCTCCTGCCGTCCCGAGAGGACGTTGCCCAGGTTGATCCACGCTCGCGGGCTGGCTGAATACGTCTCTGCGAGCGTCTTGGAGATCTCCAGGGCCTTGTCGTTATCCGCGTCCGTGAACGCGCCGCCCACCTCGATGAGCATCCTCTCGCCGTCGCTCGCATTGGCGACATGCTCCATTGCCTTCTCGACGTTGCTGTTGAACTCATCGGCCGTCGCGCCCGTGAATGCGATGTTCAGGTAGGCGTACGCGAACGTCGGGTCCTTCTCGACGGCGGCACGGAAGAGCTCGTTGGCTTCCTGAGGACGTGCCACGTCCGCCAGCTCCTGGCCGGCCAGAAAATCTACCCTGGCTGCCTCGTTGGCGGTCGTGATCGGAATCTCGGTGATCTCGGCGGACGCGAGAGCTTGCTGCTCCCCGCTGTCGGCCGCGTCGGGCTGCGCGCACGCGCCCGCAATCGCGAGGACGCCGGCGAGCAGGACAAACTTGCTAGGGGACTGCATGTGATTTCCTCCTGTTGGGGCTCGATCAACGAGGGGTGCTAGAATAAGAACATCTCAGTCGGGGCGCACTACGTCACCATTGGAAACGGCCGGTGGGCAGAGCGCGTCAAGCGCGATATCTGTGCGAAGGTATGGCTTCCTTTGAAGTTACGACTCCATCTGAGGTGTCAGACCTCAATGTGGAACGCTCCACGCTAACGGGAGCGTTCCGGGCCGTCAATCCCCGGGGACCTCTCAGCTGCCGGCCGCCGCTCCGGCCCGGGCCCCCGCCCGTAGCTCCTCGACGAGCCGGTCGGCCCCGTAGATCACGCGCAGCGCTTCGAGAATGCCGCGTGAGTCGACCGCCACCGTCCGGGCGCTCTCGGTGAGGAAGATGTACTCGCCCGAGAGGCTCTCGATGTTCCCGTCGAACGCCAGTCCCACGACCTCCAGATTCTGGTTCAGCACCGGCGAGCCGGAGTTCCCCCCGATGATGTCCGCGGTGCTCACGAAGTTCAGCGGAGTCGTGAGGTCGAAGGACTCCGGTGGATCGATCCATCGCTCGGGCAGGTCCCACTCACCCTCGCCCCCCCCCTTGCCATACGAGTAGTAGTGGTCATAGAGGCCGAAGAAGGTGGTGTAGATGGGAGCGATCGTTCCGTTGTATTCGTAGGGCGCGACGACCCCGTCTGCGATCCGGAGCGAGAACGTGGCGTCCGGGGGAACGTCGCTGCCGTACACCTCGAACCTCGCCCTACCCAGAGCCACTGCGATCTCCTCCTCTTCCGGCGAGAGCTCGGACAAGCGTTGCTGGAACGGCGCGAACTCGCCGAGCATGCCGGCAAACATCTGGATCGCGGGATCGCTCATCGTGAGCGTACCGGCCTCGACGGCCGCGGCCGTACGTGCCGAGTCGGCCAGCACCGAGCTATTCACGACGACTGCGGCCGCGCCTTCCGGCGTCCGGCCGCCCAGGAGGCGCTCGACCATCTGATTGGACTCGCCGTAACTGGCGATGAGATCGTTCAGACGCGCCTCGATCAGAATCTCCTGAAGCTGGTCCGGCTGTTGGGAGACACCCAGCAGCTCGGACCTGAACTCCTCGACCTCATCTGGAGAGGCCTCTCTCTGCTGCGCGATCAGGTACTGGAACGCCCAGATGGCGCGCACCAGCGGGGCGGAGCCGTACTCCGGCGATTCAAGGCCCAGGAAGGCGCCGTAGCCGGATGCGATGGCCCGCTTGTCGGCCTGGATCTCCCCCATCCGGGCAGCCAGACCGCCGTACTCGGCCGCGAGCGTCGGCTCGGCCTCCAGGGCCGTCTGGAAGTTGCTCTCGGCGTCACGTCTCTTCGCCAGGATCACGGGATCGTAGAGGCCGGCGATGATCCCCGTGTAGGCTTTCTGCGAGTTGAGCAGGCTGAAGATGTCGTTGCGGATGTCGAGCTCTTCCGCCGTCTCGGGATCCATCTCGTAGTACTCCTGCAGAGCCTCGACGCGGCGATTGATGAACTCGAGCACCGCCCGATCGGAAACGTCGCGCCTAAGCTCGAGCTCGGCGACGGTCTGGATGCGGCTCGTAGAGCCGGGATTCCCCACGACGAAGATGAGCTCGCCCTCGCTCACGCCATCTTCGCTCCACGGGAAGAAGGCGTCGCTCGTATCCAGCGGCTTCCCATCCTCGTACACGCGGAAGAAACTGAAGTCGAGCGAATAGCGCGGGTAGGTGAAGTTGTCCGGATCTCCGCCGAAGTGGCCCATCTGGAGCTCGGGTGCCATCACGAGGCGGACGTCCGTGTAGCGGCGGAAGATGTAGGCCGAGTAGCGCCCGCCGTTGTAGAGGGAGATCATCTCGACGGCATGGCCGCCCTCCTCCCCCCCAAACTCCTCCAGGATCCTGGCCTCGACTTCCTCGAGCTTCGCCTCCCGCGCCGGCGCTCGCTCGGCATCGAGCTCGATTCCGGCCATCGCGCCGTGGATCTCATCCGTGACGTCGCGGATCGCCACCAGCCGATCGGCCTCGAACCCCTCTACCGGCCGCTCATCCTCGAGAGTCTTCGCGAGGAAGCCGTCGTCGAGCAGCGTTTCACCTTCCCGCTTGACCGCCGACACGTGCTCCCGCGCGCAGTGGTGATTGGTCGCCACGAGTCCTTTGGGAGAGACGAAGGACGCAGAACAACTCGGAATTCGCAGCGCACCCAACCTCGCTCGCCGGAACCAGGCGGAGTCCGGCGCGAAGTCGTATGCCTCGTTCAGATAGGCGGCGGGCGGGTACTCGAAGGTCCACATCCGCCCGTTGTCGAAGCGGCCCGCACGGACGGTATCCATGTCGATCCCGAACGGGGAAGCCCCTTGCCCCACCGCCGTGTCGGCAGCCAACACTCCTAGAGCGAGGCAGACGATCACGACCCGGGCGGCCGCCGGGGTGAATTCCCGTGTCCTTCGCACGACCTGTCGCTGCGGCTTGCTCACGTCCTCTTCTCCTTCTGCCGCCGGCGCTCGTCGCCAGGCGGGCACCTGATCTCTTCGGAAATTTGGAGCCGCCAGGACGGCCCGGCGCCACCCGCGCACAAACTGCTGCTCGAGGGCTCCCTGGAAAAGGCCGCATCCGCCGCCGCGGCCAGAATTGCGCAACCGGTTCGGTCGCCCCAATCTGAGGGGTCGGAAGGCCTTCCTCCGGAGAGACGATATGGCGTTCACCTACGAAGAACTACACGGAAAGACGGTCGGTCAGCTCAGGGACATCGCCGAGACCCTCGGAGATCACGCGGCGCTTCAGGGCTTCAGCACGATGCATAAGGATGAGCTTCTCCCCATTCTGTGCGACGTAATGGAGATCGAGGCACACGTCCACCACGAGATCGTCGGGATCGACAAGAAGAAGATCAAGGCCGAGATCACGCAGCTGAAGGCTGAGAGAGATTCGGCTCTGTCCTCGGGCGACCGGATCGGCTACAAGAAGGCGCTGCGGGGCATCCACCACCGAAAAGGCGAGCTGCGGCGCCACACGATCTGAGCGGCCGGGCCGTTCTGTGAGCCCCCTCCAAGTAGGCGGGCTCAAGACAGCTCATGCTCCACCTGCTCTAGACCGGCGGAGATGAAGGACCACTGGAGCCTCATCTGATCCGGGACCGGCATCGGCCGCAGGCCCGCTTCAACGGCCTCGGCTTCCACCGCTCGCGCCTCAGTCTCTTCCGTGCGTACCTCGTCCCCCGCCGCTCCAGACCGTAATCGTTCCCGCCAGGTCTCGAGTCGCTCGCGCCACGAGATCGCAGCCGGGTCCGGCGGGCCGAGGTCGTCGCCGACACCGGGGGTGATGAACAGCGGCATTTCGCTCACCAGCGTCAGAGGATCGCCGCCCAACGCGCGGACAGCCTCCATCGAGCTGGGCCGGAAGCGGCCCGCCGTCGCCTCGTCGCCCAGACCCAGGAAGTGCTTCCTCATGTACCGGGAATCCGGCCGGGTGCAGAAGCCGCGGGCGATCCGAAAGAAGCCCTTCTCTCCGCCACGTTCCACATCGTGCAACGCGTAGCCCAGGCTCTCCGTCGCCTCGGCACATGTCGCCATCAGGCCCCCGCATCGCTCGCTCCATGACGGCTCGATCAGGAACCACGGGCCCGCCCCGAAACCCATGCCGTGCAACGAAGCGTGCATCGCGAACGGCCCGTCCGCACTCTTCCACCAGCGTAGAGCGGCCCGGTTCTCGGGCCGAGCCTCCGGATCTCCCGGCTCGCTCGGAAAGCCGAACTCGATGTCGTCACCCGGCAACTCGCGAACCACCCCGGCCAGGTAGGCGTGGAGCTCGTAGAGGTCGGCACCGTCGCGCTGCCAGGAGAGGTTGCGCCGCGCCCCATCCGGATTGATGTGCGGTATCACCCACCACTCGCACTCGGTCAAGAGCGAATCCTCGGCCGGAAGCCGGCCGAGAAAGCCGACCAGGCAGCGCAGGAGGCGCGGGCCGACGGGCTCATCCGCGTGACAGCCGGCGAGAAGGCTCAGCCGCAGACTCCCGCGCCCGAACTTGAATGCGCGAATCGGCCGGCCCTCACGGGACCGGCCGATCTCTTTACCCTCCGAGCTCCGCGCGGTCGGCGCGGCGAGGATGGCTTCCGTCGCCGGCAGCCTCGGGATCAGGAGCAGGCCGGCAGGAAAGTGGTAATAGTCCCTGCTCCCTCTTCGACGTCAACCGTGCGCGGATTGTCGGCCACGGTACAGTTGGCCGCGACGTCTAACCGGACCTCGCGCGGCCCCGTGGCTATCGGTGCCGTCACGAACTGCGCCAGATCGGTCAGGATTTCCTCGGAAGGGAGGCCTTCGATGTGGAGGGTGGAGAACTGCGGGATGTTCTCGCCACTGGCCTCCGTCTCCACCACCAGCACGCCTGTTCCCCCGTTGCCGACGGGATTCGATGAGCAGTCCGCCAGGCCGGCCAGACCCAGTGCCATGACGACGTATTTGGCCTTCATTCTCAGCCTCGCTTTCGAGCTTTGTCGCCTTCGATTCTCTACGGCCGCCAGGGTAGCGGCGTGGAAGCACCGAACCATGGCGGGATACCCTCGCCCTGCTGTCTGGTTCACGAATCGTGTTCGAACCTGTCGTGTCAACAGCGGGCCAGCTCCGCCGCCTTCTAGTACGTCGTCATGGGCTCGTCCGGCAGGAGGACCCCGACTTCCTGGACGTATCGGTCCCACCTCCCGAGCAGCTCGCGGCGACTGTCGGCATACTGCGTCGACAGGTCCCGGCTTTCCGCCGGATCCTCGGCGAGGTTGAACAGCTCCCAATCATCGGGGCCCAACGGATCGGTGGTCCAGACGAGCTTCCAGTCACCCTGGCGAATCGCACGACGACCGAAGAG
>JAUVMT010000001.1 GCA_030600085.1 Gemmatimonadales bacterium
ACGGCGTCGATCGAGACGATCTCGCCCACGACCTCCCCGGAGGCATGGCGCGTCAGCCGGCCCCGGCCGATCGCCGACATGTTGGCGTACGACTGGACGACCGGCGCGCCCTGGATCGTGTCCTCGACGCGGCTGTGCGTGTGGCCCGTGACGACGTAGTCGAACGGCGCGTTGGTCAGGGCCAGCTCCTCCATCGCTTCGCCGTCGCAGTGCGCCTCGTTCCCGTCGCCGTCGTGGCAAAAGCCGCCGGCGTGCATGACGACGACCACGAAGTCCACGCCCTCTACCCGGACGCGCGGGATGTAGAGGTCGAGCGTCTCGGCGATGGGGCGAAACTCGAGACCGGCTACGCTGTCCGGGTGGGTCGTCGTCGGCGTGGACCGCGTCGTGGCCCCGATCACCCCGATCCGTACGCCATCACGCTCGAGGATCGCATATGGCTCCACCCACCTCGGATGGAGGTTCGTCCCCTTCTCATAGGTGTTGGCGCTCAGGATCGGGAAGCGAGCCTGCCGCATTCGCTCCTGGAGGATCCGAATCCCCCAGTCGAACTCGTGGTTGCCGAGCGCTGCGGCGTCGTAGCCGATCTCGTTCATCACGTCGATCGTGGCCCGGCCGCTCGTGAGGTTCGAGATCAGCGTTCCCTGCATCAGGTCGCCGCCGCTGAACAGGAAGACGGGGCAGGGCGATGTCTGGCGGACACCGTTCACGTAGGCCGCTATCGCCTCCGCGCCTCCAGCGGGTCGGTTTCCCGACCACGGCTGTACGGCTGGAAGAAGTCCGCCGTGCTCGTCGTTCGTCGAGAGGATGACGGCGCACGCCGAGTCCGCTGCCGAGCCCAAGGAGCCGACGGCGGCTCCGACCAGTGCGGGCACGGCGGGTGGGGCCCCGTCCAGCGCACGCACGGGTGACGCGACGCCTAGGGTTCCGACGATCGCGGCACCGGCAACGCCCACGGCGGCTGCTACCCGGAGCCTAAGACGCGCGATCATACGACACCGGCGAGGCCGTGGCCCGCCTCCAGGTCGACGAGCGGGGCCTGATACTCTCCCGTCCAGCACGCCGTGCAGAAAGGTCCGAACTCCTCGACGCAGGACTGGAGCCCCTCCAGGGAGAGATAGCCGAGCGAGTCCACACCCAGGTGCTCGCGGATCTCCTCGATCGAGTGCTCCGAGCCGAGGAGCTCGGCGCGCGTAGGCATGTCGATCCCGTAGTAGCAGGGGTGGCGGATCGGTGGAGAGGCGACGCGGAAGTGGATCTCCCGCGCTCCCGCCTCCCGGAGCATCGCCACCAGACCCTTGCTCGTCGTGCCGCGGACCAGGGAGTCGTCCACCACGACGGCCCGTTTGCCCGCGATCAGCTCGGTGACCGCGTTGTATTTGACCCGCACGCGGAAATCGCGGCCGGCCTGCGTCGGGAAGATGAACGTCCGTCCCACGTAGTGGTTGCGTATGAGCGCGAGCTCGAAGGCGATCCCGGATTCCTCGGAGTATCCGAGCGCGGCCGAGTTGGAGGAATCCGGCACGGCGAACACGCAGTCGGCTTCAGCCGGATGCTCGCGCGCCAGCTGCCGGCCGAACGCCCTCCGGGCTCGGTCCACGGAGCAGCCCCAGACGCGGGAGTCGGGGCGCGCGAAGTAGACGAGCTCGAACAGGCACGGCGCCGGCGAGGCAGGCGGCAGCGGACGCAGGTTCTCGATCTGACCGTCCCGGATTCGCAGCACCTCGCCGGGCTTCACGTCGCGCATATACTCGGCGCCGATGAGGTCCAGCGCGCACGTCTCCGAGCAGACGATGATCGCTTCCCCCCGCCTTCCGAGCACCAGGGGCCGGAAGCCACGCGAGTCTCGGGCTGCGTAGATGGTCTTTCCGACGCTCAGGACCAGCGAGAAGGCACCGACGAGCTGGGAGAGGGCATCGTCGACTTGCTGTCGCTCCTCTTCCCGACGCGAGCGAGCGATCAGGTGGATCACGACCTCGGAGTCCGAGTCGGTCTGGAAGATCGCGCCTTCCTCGGAGAGGCGGTGCCGGAGCTCCAGCCCGTTCGTGATGTTCCCGTTGTGGGCGAGGGCCATCGATCCGTGCCGGTACTCCACTAGCACGGGCTGGCAGTTGCGCAGCTCCGAGCCGCCCGAGGTCGAGTACCGGACGTGCCCGATCGCCGTGGAGCCGACGAGGCCGGCGAGGAGGTCCTCGTCGAACACGTCCGCGACCAGCCCCATCCCCCGATGGCTCCGGGCGGTGCCGAGCTCGTCGATCGCAACGATCCCGGCGGACTCCTGGCCGCGGTGCTGCAGCGCGTAGAGTCCCATGAAGGCGAGCTCCGCCGCCGCCGGAGTGCCGCTGATCGCGAACACGCCGCACTTCTCGCGGGGTCGGTCGGGATCGTAGTCGGGGGTCATCACGTCGTCAGGCCGGCTTGCTTCTCCATCCGTCTCGGGAGAGCCGATCGGTATACGTCGTGGATACGGTCCAGCTCCAGATCGATCTGCACCCCGGCCGCGGCGAGGCGGAAGCGACCATTGGGTGGGCCCACGCTTCCGATCACCGCCACGGGCAGCCCGCGTTCGGCGGCGAGCGCCACGATCTCCTCTACCATTACGGGATCGCAGCTCAGCACGACCCGGGACTGCGACTCGCCGAACAGGGCCGCTGCGGCCGGCGCCTCGGTCCGAAGCTCGGCTTCGACGGCCAGCGGTCCGTCCGGGCCGCCGAGCGAGCATTCGGCCAGGGCCACGGCGAGGCCTCCCTCCGCACAGTCGTGCGCCGAGAGGACGAGCTGACGCTCCGCCGCCTCGACCAGAAAGTCGACGAGCCGCCGCGCTTCCTCCAGGTCGATCTGCGGAGGAGCTCCGCCCACCACGCCGTGGCACGCGGCCAGGTACTCGCTGGCTCCGAGCTCATCTCCGGTCTCCCCGACGAGCACCACCGTGCTCCCGGGCGTCAGGAAGCAGGACGGGACCACCCGGTCCAGGTGCTCGAGGAGTCCGATCATCCCGATGACGGGCGTTGGGTAGACCGCCCCGTCCGGTGTCTCGTTGTAGAAGGAGACGTTTCCCCCGGTGACGGGCGTCGAGAGAGCCCGGCATCCTTCGCCCAGACCGGCCACGGCCTCGGCGAAGTGATAGTACGTGCCCGCCTTGAGGGGATTCCCGAAGTTCAGGCAGTTGGTGATCGCGACCGGACGAGCGCCGCTGCAGGCCACGTTTCTCGCGGCTTCCGCCATGGCGATCTTCGCTCCGCGGCGCGGCTCCAGGTACACGTAACGCCCGTTGCAGTCCAGGGAAGCGGCGATGCCGCGTCCGGAATCAGCCAGCCGAAGAACCGCCGCGTCCGATCCCGGGCCGACCACCGTGTTCGTCCCGACCGTCGTATCGTACTGCTCGTAGATCCAGCGGCACGAGGCGAGCGACGGGGAGTCCAGCAACGTCAGCAGAGCTTCCGCTGCCTCCTGGTCGGAGATCGGACCGGAGTACTCCGCGATGTCCAGCGCCCGCAGCCTGCGCACCTCCGGGTCTTCGACACCCTCCCTCGTGTATGTCGGACACTCGTTGACGAGTGGTTGCACCGGAATCTCGACCACCACCTCTCCGCCGTCCCGGACCCGAAAGAAGCCGTCGTCCGTGACCCGGCCCACGACCGCCGCCTCCAGGTCCCACTTCGAGAGCACCTCCGCAACCGAGCTCTCGCACTCGGGTTTGGCCACGAGGAGCATGCGCTCCTGCGACTCGGAGAGGAGGATCTCGTACGGCGTCATGCCCGGCTCCCTCACCGGGACCAGAGCAACGTCGATGTCGATCCCGGAGCCGCTGCGCGCCGCCATCTCGGTTCCGCTCGAGGTCAGGCCCGCGGCGCCCATATCCTGGATCCCCACCAGCAGGTCACGCTCGATGAGCTCGAGGCTGGCCTCCAGCAGGAGCTTCTCGGTGAACGGGTCGCCCACCTGAACCTGGGGGCGGCTGTCGGAGCCCTCGTCGAGCTCTTCGGAGGCGAAGGTGGCGCCGTGGATACCGTCGCGACCGGTCTTGGCGCCGACGGCCATGACGGCGTTGCCCACCCCTTCGGCCTTCCCGCGCATCAGGTCTTCGAGGCGCAGGATCCCGAGGCACATCACGTTGACGATCGGGTTCCGCTCATAGGAGGGGTCGAAGATCGCCTCGCCCCCCACGGTTGGGACGCCGACGCAGTTCCCGTAGTCGCCCACGCCGCGCACCACGCCGTCGAGCAGGTAACGGGAGCGCGGCGAATCGAGGGATCCGAAGTGGAGGCTGTCGAGGATCGCGATCGGGCGTGCGCCCATCGTGAAGACGTCCCGGAGGATGCCTCCCGATCCGGTCGCCGCCCCCTGATAGGGCTCGACGGCCGACGGGTGATTATGGGATTCGATCTTGAAGGCCACGCCCCAGCCGTCGCCCGCGTCGATCACGCCCGCGTTCTCTCCGGGCCCCTGTACCACGAGGGGTCCTTCCGTGGGAAGGGTCCTGAGGTGCGGGCGTGAGTTCTTGTAGCCGCAGTGCTCCGACCACATGGCGCTGAAGACGCCCAACTCGGGAAATGTGGGCTCGCGTCCGAGGATCTCGAGGATCTGCTCGTACTCGTCGGGCGCGAGGCCGTGATCGGCGACCAGCTCCGGCGTGATCTCGATCACCGGCGCCCGGGTGGCCGACCCGCTCAAGGTGCGCTCGCTTCCGCGGCTTCCGCCGCCTGCGTGGCGGGCGCCTCCGCCGCCCGTGCGGCAGGCCCGTCGCCGGCTTCCAGTGCCTGCGTGGCCGTGCCGTCGCCCGTCGCTCGCACAGACCCGATCAGGGAGTGGAAGACGCCGAGGCCGTCCGCGCCGAGAAGGTTCGAGACTACCCGTTCCGGGTGAGGCATGAGACCGACGACCCGACGGCCCTCGTCGCAGATTCCCGCGATGTTTCGGGCCGAGCCGTTGGGATTGGCTTCTTCCGTGGGCTGTCCCAGCTCGTCGACGTACCGGAAGATCACCCGCCGCTCACTCTCGAGCGCGTCGATCGCCGATCGATCGGCGACGTACTGGCCCTCGCCGTGCGCGATCGGCATCCGGAGCACGTCTCCCTCCTCGTACTCCGAGGTGAAGGGGGTGTCGGCCTGCTCGACGCGAACCCGGACGGGGTAGGAGCGGAACCGCAGCGAGTCGTTTCGGACGAGGGCACCGGGCAGGAGGCCCGCCTCACAGAGGATCTGGAAACCGTTGCAGATTCCGAGCACCGGCCCGCCGTCTCGAGCGAAGGCGATCACCTCGCGCATGATCGGGCTGAAGCGCGCGATCGCGCCGGCGCGGAGGTGGTCTCCGTACGAGAAGCCGCCGGGCAGGAGGATCGCCCGGCACCCCTCCAGGCTGTGCGACTTGTGCCACAGATAGACCGCTTCAGCGCCGACCCCCTCGTCGACGGCGCGGTGGCAATCCTGGTCGCAGTTGGAGCCGGGAAACCGAACGATGCCGATCTTCACGGGGACGCGGTCTCCGGAGATCGGATCTGCACCTCGTACCGCTCGATCACGGGATTGGCGATCAGCTCCTCGCACATGCGGTCGACGCTGCTTCGAGCCTGATCCGTATCGTCGGCGTCGAGCTCGAAGCGCACCAGCCGGCCGGCCTTCACGTGGTGGACCCCGCTGTAGCCGAGGTTGTCGAGGGCCTGTCCGATCGTCTGCCCCTCCGGGTCCACGATCCCCTCCCTGGGCGTGACCCGGATCTCTATTTCGAATCGCACGAGCTGTTTATCTCTTTGATCCGTAACATGTTGTAACGTCGTGTATGAAGTGACTTCTAGATTCCGGTACTTCCCGTGTTCGTCTGCTTCGTCCGCCTTGTCATCCCGCTTCAGTAAACGGGCAGCTCCTCGCCGGTGATCCGCCGGTACGCGTCGCGATATCGCTCCGACGTGGACGCGACCACTTCGTCGGACAGGTCGGGCGGGGGCGCCTCGCCGTTCCAGTCGCCGGCCTTCTTCAGACCCTCCAGATAGTCACGTACCGGCTGCTTGTCCAACGACTCCTGGCTGCGTCCCGCCTCGTACCTGTCCGCCGGCCAGAAGCGCGAGGAGTCGGGGGTCAGCACCTCGTCGATCAGGAGCACCTCTCCCATGTCCGCCACCCCGAACTCGAACTTCGTGTCCGCCACGATGATCCCGCGTCTGGCCGCCACGTCTCGGCCGAACCGGTAGAGCGCCAGGCTGATCTCCTGCAGCATCTCGCTCGTCTTCTGCCCCAGGCGCCGCTGGAGCTGGCCGAACGTGATGTTCTCGTCGTGGCCTTCCTCGGCCTTCGTGGCCGGCGAGAACAGGGGCTCCGGCAGCCGCTCGCTCTCCCGGAGGCCCTCCGGCAACTTCTCGCCCGCCAACGTCCCGCTCTCCCTATACTCCTTCCAGGCGGACCCTGCCAGGTACCCCCTCACGACGCATTCGACCGGGAAGGGGGAGGCCCGTCGGACGAGCATGCCTCGACCCGCCCACGCCTCTCTCGTCTCGGCGAGCTCGGGCCGGACGGCGATGATCTCGTCCGGGTCGCTCGCGACGCGGTGATTCTGGATGAGGTGAGGGCTGCGCTCGAACCAGAAGGCGGACAGCTGGGTCAGGACGATTCCCTTATACGGGATCGCCTGCGGGAGGGCGTAGTCGAAGGCACTGATCCGGTCGCTGGCGACCAGCAGAAGGTGTTCTCCAAGGTCGTACATTTCACGAACCTTGCCGCTGCGCAGAAGCGGGAGGGGGAGGGTCGTCATACGCGCAGGCTGACGGGCTCGAGGCTTCTGGCGTTCGCGGACTTCAGTGTCGGCGCCACGCGGTTGGCGAGGAAGGCATCGACCTGCTCGGCGGCGCGTCCGGTAAGCCGGCTCGGATCCGCCAGCTCGCGCAGCCGGTCTCCCGAAAGCGGGATCTGGTCGTCCTGCTCCACCCTGAGAAGGAAGTCGCCGGGGCCGGAGCCCGCCTGCGCCCGTTCGCGCGCGGCCATGGCATGGCCCCGGATCCGCTCGTGAAGGTCCTGTCGATCGCTGCCCGCCCGTACCCCGGCGATGAGCAGGCTTTCCGCCAGGAGGAACGGGAGCTCGCGCTCGAGGCGCGCCCGGATAATCTCGGGGTGAACGACGAGACCGCTCGCCACGTCAAGGGCGATCAAGAGGACGGCGTCTGCCGACAGGAAGGCTTCGGGCAGCACGATGCGCCGGGAGGCCGAGTCGTCGAGTGTCCGCTCGAGCCACTGCACCGAGGCCGTCCAGGCCGCCTCCAGCTCCAGCGTGCAGAGGTGGCGCGCCAGGGCGCACATCCGCTCCGAGCGCATCGGGTTCCGCTTGTACGGCATCGCCGATGAGCCGATCTGCCGGCTGCCGAAAGGCTCCTCCAGCTCACCGAGGCCCTGCAGCAGCCGGATGTCGGTTCCGAAGCGCGCGGTGCTCGACCCGATGCCCGAGAGCGTTCCGAGAACCCGCTGGTCGACCTTGCGGGGATAGACCTGTCCGACGACGTCGTAGACGCCCGAGAAGTCGAACGCCTCGGCCAGCCTCCGGTTGAGCTCGTCCGCTTGCCCGCCATCGCCCAGGAGCTCCTGGAACGTCGCCTCCGTGCCGGTCGTGCCGCGCGCCCCACGCAGTCGCAGGTCGCGCAGGGCGGCATCGACTTGATCGAGGTCGAAGAGGAGGTCCTGCAGCCACAGGCATGCCCGCTTGCCGACCGTGGTGGGCTGTGCGGGTTGGAAATGCGTGTAGCCCAGCGTCGGGAGATCGCGATGCTCCCGGGCGAACTCCGCCAACGCCGACACGGCCGCGGCGAGGCGATCACGCACGAGCCGAAGGGCGTCGCGCTGCTGGATGAGCGACGCGTTATCGGCCACGAACGCGCTGGTGGCGCCGAGATGGATGTAGCCGCGCGCCGCGGGTGCCACCTCCCCGAAGTGGTGGATGTGCGCCATCACGTCGTGCCGCAGCTCCGCCTCCAGCTCTGCGACCCGGCCGAGGTCGAGTGCGTCGCGGGCCTCTCTCATCTCCGCGAGCGCGGATTCGGGGATCTCGACCCCGAGCTCCCGTTCCGCCTCGGCAAGCGCGATCCACAGGTCTCGCCAGATGAGAGCCGTGTGGGTCGGCGAGAATATGTCGGCCATCTCTTCCGACGCGTAACGGTCGATCAATGGGTGTGGGTAGCGAAGGCGGTCGTTCGACATGATGCCTAGCGGGTCGCTAACGAGCTCATGGGCTACCGACGGATCGGAAACGACGTGACCAACGTCGCCCCCTGGCGGCTGATAAACAACTCGACCCATCCGCTCGCCGCCGCCGCGAGGAGACGGTCCCGGGCTTCCTCCGCCGTGCGGACCTCCCGCCGGTTGATCGCCACGATCACGTCGTTCTCTCGCATGCCGGTTCGTCGGGCGAGCGGGCCGTCGACTTCCACGATCATCGCTCCGGCCTCGACCGTGAGGTCTCGCTCGACGGCGATTCCCGGTGTCACCGAGACGAGTCTCAGGCCCCGCAGCGCATCGACCCGCTCGGCGCTCTCGGACGGCAGCTCCTCGATCTCCATGCTCAGGGCCAGGCGCTCCCTGCCTCTCTGGAGTTCCACTGCGACGCGCCCGTTGACGCCTGCATCCAGCAGACCGATCTCCCAATCGAGCGCGCCGCGTACCGGTTTGCCGTCCAGGGTGAGGATGACGTCGCCCTCCGCGAGGCCCGCGCTCGAGGCGGGTGAAGCCGGCGCGATCCGCCGGACGGTCGCGACCGATACGAAGCTGTCGGAGGGGACGGTGGCCACGTCGGCCCCGACCCAGGGGCGTCGGATACGGCCGAAGTCCCTCAGCTCTCCGGCCACGCGCAGCGCGCGGTCGATCGGTATCGCGAAGCCGACACCCTGCGAGCCTCCCGAGCTCGAGAAGATGGAAGAGTTCACGCCGACCACGTCACCCTGGATGTTGACGAGCGGCCCTCCGGAGTTGCCGGGGTTGATCGAGGCGTCGGTCTGCACCATGTCGGCGTAGAGGACGTCCCTTTGTCCCGTGGCTCGGATGTCCCGATCCACGCCCGAGATCACGCCCCTCGTCACCGTCGCCTCCGAGTTGGCCAGGAAGGAGCCGTACGGGTTGCCGATCGCGATGGCGGGCTCGCCGACCATCAGGTCGGACGAGCGGCCGAGGGGCGCGGCCGGCACTCTGCCGGGAGGGATGCGCAGGACGGCGAGGTCCGTGAGCTCGTCGCGCCCCACCACGGATGCGTCGTAGGTGCGACCCATCCCGTCGACGACGATGACCGAGTCCGCGCCCTGAACGACATGGTCGTTGGTGAGGATCGTGCCCTGATCATCGATCGCGAACCCCGATCCGAGACCCGACACCAGACGGTCGCGGGAGGGTCCGAAGAGCTCGAGGAAGCTGCGAGCTCGCATGCGCTCACGGCGGAAGACGCTGACGCTCACGACCGAGGGGAGGACCTGCCGTACGGCCAGGACCGTGGGCGTCACGCGGTCGCGGCCCGAGGCCGTATCGCCGACGCTCTGTTCGACGATCGCCCAGCGGCCTTCGGCCCCTCCACGCGCAGCCGCGGATGTCATCCAGGAGGCGGAGGAGACGGGCAGGGAGGCCTTCTCTCCGGCGCCTGCGCTCGTTCCAGCTGCGCCGCCCTCCGCTGCGAAGGGGTCCCGCTGAGCGGCGAGCGCCCACCCCATGGCCAGGCCGAGCAGGAGCGTCACGCCGAGGACGCTCGAGAGACGGGCCAGGCGGCCATCCCGGGTCACGGCCATTGGTCCTATGGCTTTCCTAGCTCTCGGTTCGATTCGGCCTCACGATGCCGGGTATGCCCGGCGGCCGATTCCATCCCTCGGCGTACCGCACGCCGGTAAGGTAGAGTCCGCACGCCGGAGCGGGTACCGGCGGCCGGGGCCCATCGATCGGCCGATCGGGCGGCGTAGGCTCGCTCTCGCTTCCTACCTCGAGCAGCCGTCCGAGCTCTTCCGGGCCCCGGCGACCCGACGCCACCTCGATGATCGTGGCGACCAGGTATCGTACCATTCTGTGAAGGAACCGGTCCGCCACTACAGTGAAGTCCAGCAGCTCCGGCAGCGAGCGTTCCCAGACGGCGCTTTCCACCGTGCAGAGGGTGCCCCGCTTCGGCTGACCCGACTTGCTGAGCGCCGCGAAGGAGTGCTCGCCGAGGATCGAGCCGGAGATCTCGGTCAGCTTCTGTACGTCGAGCGGCCGCGGCGCACCGAGACCCCAGACCCTTCCTCTGAGGATCGGCGAGCTCCCCTCGGGGCGGTCGCTCGCGAGGTACTCGTATCGCCTTGCCACCGCGCTGTACCGTGGGTGGAAATCCGGCTCTGTCCGGTCCAGCCGCTCGATCCACACATCATCGGGAAGCCGAGCGTTGAGACCGCGATGAAGATCGCCCGGACGCCAGGTGCTCGGTGCCTCGAAAGAGATCTCCTGGCCAACGGCGTGGACGCCGGAATCGGTACGCCCGGCGGCGAGGACGCGCCTCTCGGCCGACAGGAGGCCTGAGAGCGCGCTCTCCACCTCACGTTGGACGGTGCGTCCCTCGGGCTGGAGCTGCCAGCCGCGGAACGCCGTGCCATCGTAGTGGATTGTCGCGCGGAAACGAGCCAGCGGAAGGTCCGGCACGGCGGGAAGCTACGGCGGCACCCCGATGGAAGGAAGGCCCGACGCCGCGTGGGGAACGGTGCCGGGCCAGGGGAGCTCCGGGGTTGCCCGGAGCTAGTACTTCCTGAGGACGCCCACGACGATTCCCTGGACGCGGACGCGGTCTTCCGGATAAAGCAGGGGAGAGACCTCGGAGTTGGCGGGTTGGAGCCGCACTCGTCCGTTCCCGTCACGGTAGTACTTCTTCATCGTCGCGTTCTCGCCGTCCACCAGCGCGATGACCATCTCGCCGTTGTGCGCCGTCTGCCTGGACTGCACCACGACGTAGTCTCCGTCCCTGATGTGCTCGTCGATCATCGAGTCGCCGCGGACCCGTAAGACGTAGTGTTCGCCCCGCGTGCCGACCATCTCCTCGGGCACGGCGAGCATCTCGCTCTCCTCGATCGCCTCGATCGGCTCGCCGGCAGCCACCCTCCCTAAAAGGGGCAGCTCAACGGCGGCGAGCCGGAACTCGGTCCGTGCGAGCTCGATGGACCGGCTCTCGTTGTAGCTCTTACGGATGTATCCCTTGGCTTCGAGGTTCGAGAGGTGCTCGTGAACGGTCGCGAGCGAGCGGAAGCCGAACTCCTTGGCGATCTCTTCGAAGCTCGGCGAATAGCCGTGAGCGTCGAGGAAGCGCTCGATGAAGTCGAGGATCTCTCTCTGGCGTCTCGTGAGCGCCACCTGATGCGCCTCCGTGCGTGCCCGTTGAGGTTGTCGGTGAAAGGCCGGTTTGCCGATACCGAACGTAAACCGAAAGCAAGCTACCCGAATAAGTACCGAAACGCAAGCGGGAGGTGGGAGGCGAGGGACGGACCGGAGGCTAATGCTCGATGGGCACGCCGCTCAGGCGCGCGGCCGCAGCCTTCTCGCGGCCTCCGGGTCCGGCTCCACGAACATCGTCTTCAACCGCTCCGCGACGACGGCTCCCGAGCCCGCTTTGCGGGGCTTACGCACGTACTTCCGCCGGGTCCAGTCGACAGGCACCACGCCGCTGTGCCGAGCGTCGCTGTGGAGAGCGGCCAGCACGGCGGCGTCCGTCAGGTCGCGCTCCGACGGGTTCTGGTCGCGACGATTCCACCTCAGGATGACGTGAGCGCCGGGCGCCTGGCGGGCGTGCAGCCAGATGTCGTCCGGCGCCGAGTGATGGAAGGTGAGAGCGTCGTTGTCCTTCGAGCTACGGCCGACACGGATCTCGAGGCCGCCCGCGGACAGGAATCGATGGTAGGGGAGGCGCTCCGGCGTCACCGGAGAGCCGGGACGCTCTTCCGGCAGCTCGGCGAGGTCTCGCAGAGTGCCGTCCGGCTCTCCGGTCTCGGCGAGGCGCTCCAGACCGGCCTCGACGCCCTCGATCTCCCGGCGGACATCCGCGATCAGGGCGGGGAGCCGGTCACGCGCCCGCCCCCGGCGAGCCGCGTTTCGGTAGTAGCGGTCCGCGTTCGCGGCGGCGTCGAGAGCTGGATCCAGCTCGATCTTCCTCGGTGATCCGTCGAAGTCCGTGAGCTCGATGCTCGCGGCGCCCTTCGGCACGTCCCTCAGGTGAGCGAGGAGCAGATGGCCCGTTTCACGGAGTCGCTCGGCCGCTCCGCCTTTTTCCATCTCCTTCCCCAGAGCGGCCAGCCGTCGGCGGAGACGCTTCCGCTTTCGACGCAGAGCCGAGGCCACGGCGCTCGCGCCCGCGAGAGCCGAGTCGTTCTCGGTGGCCGGAGCTTCGACGGCTTCGTCGGCTGCCGCGCGACCCATCCCGTCGAGGAGAGAATCGATCCGAACCGCACCCTCCACTCCGAGAGGATGCACGTATGGTTGAAGGCCCCACGTCCGGCGGAGCAACCAGCGGCCGCGGCTCTCGAGGACCTCCCGGTAGCGCTCGTAAGCCGATGGGAAGGTCTCGTCAGGCTGAGCTTCGTCCGGCCGGGCGTCGTCGCTCGACTCGCCGATGATGTAGTCGAGGTTCAGCGCGCTCGTGAAGGCCACGTACCGCAGCGCCGAATCCCCGCTAGGCGTTCGGGCATCCGTGTGCGAGCCGGACGCTTCGACGAGCTCCAGCCATTCGGGGATCGGGAGCGACCCGTCGGTACCCTGGCGCCGGCCGACGGGCGGCCTATAGAGGTTACCGGTCGCGATCCCGCCGGGTCGGGCGCGGAGCATGTCACGGATGCGCCAGCCGGCTCCGGGCGCCTCCGGCTCGACCTCAACAGGCGACCGCTCGAGGAGCAGCGTGTTTCTGCGGTTGCGCGGAAGGTCGAGTACGATTCGGAATCGATCCGAGGTGCCGTCCCCCAGCGTCACGTAGATGAGCCGCTCGTCGAGCGGACTCTCGACGCCCGAAACGCGAAGGCCGCGGAAGGTCCACCAGACCCAGTCGTCGGCCCGGAGCACGCCCTGCCGCAGTGCCTTCTTCCACTTCGCCCGATCGGAGAGGAGCGAGGAGAGCGGCGAGCGCTCCCCGGGGACGATCTGCCCGGCCCGAGGATGCAGGAAGAGCCACAGGACGCTCCCGTCCGCGAAGGCAAGCGCCGCTGTCCAGGCGCCGCCGTGCAGGCCCAGCGCCGCGAGCGGCTCGCCCGCGTACCTCGCCTCGAGCTCGCCGGCGAGAGCTGCGGCCAACAGGGGATCATACCGTACCGACATCTCTATCCGCGCCTACGTTGGAGCACGATCACCGAATCCGTATATTCTACGCTGCATGGCGGGTTTCCACCCGGATAGCGCCGGCGCGCCGGTGCCCCGGCAACTCCAACCTCGCGGAGAACCCGGTTGAGCGACCCCAGCGGATCCAACGGCTCCAGCGGCTCCAGCGGCTCCAGCGACTCCAGGCGAAAGCGGGTCACCACCAGCGACTTGATCGCCATGAAGGGGCGGGGCGAGAAGATCGCCATGCTCACCTGCTACGACTACCTGTTCGCCGGGATCCTGACGGAGACGGCCGTCGACGCCGTACTCGTCGGCGATTCGCTCGGACAAGTAGTGCTCGGTCACGACTCGACGCTCCCCGTGACCGTCGACGACATGATCCATCATGCCCGCGCGGTGCGTCGCGGCCTGCAGGGGCCGCTGCTGGTCGTGGACATGCCCTTCCTTAGCTATCAGGTGAGCGACGAGGATGCGCTCAGGAACGCCGGCAGGATGATGAGGGAGACCGGCGCGGAGGCGGTGAAGCTGGAGGGCGCCGCCGACGTCACGTTGGATCGGATCCGCCTCATGGTCGGCGCCGGAATCCCGGTGATGGGTCACCTCGGTCTCACGCCGCAATCCGTCCACGAGCTCGGCGGCTACTCGGTTCGCGGGCGGGAGCGAGAGGAAGCCGATCGCCTCCGGCACGAGGCCCGCGCCCTCGAGGAGGCCGGTTGCTTCAGCATCGTCCTGGAGCTGATGCCCACGGAGCTCGCCGGAGAGATAAGCGGCTCGATCCGGATTCCGACCATAGGCATCGGCGCCGGTTCGGAGTGTGACGGCCAGGTTCTGGTCCTCCCGGACATGCTCGGCCTGAACCCGTCCTTCAACCCGACCTTTCTTCGCCGTTTCGCGGAGCTGGGGGAGGCCGCCCGTCGCGGCGTCGACGAGTACGTGAGTGCGGTGAAGTCGAGCGAGTATCCCGCCGACTCCGAGAGCTACGAGGCGTGAGCGGCGCCCTGCAGACAGTCCACACCGTTTCCGAGATGCGCCGCGTGCGCGAGGCGGCGACGGCCACGCGTCGAACGATCGGGTTCGTCCCCACGATGGGATATCTGCACGAGGGCCACCTGAGCCTTGTCGACGTGGCCAGGCGGCACGCCGATCTCGTGACGCTGTCCATCTACGTGAACCCTGCCCAATTCGCCGCCGGAGAGGACCTGGAGGCGTATCCGCGAGATCTGGAGCGGGATCTGGACCTGGCCGGCCGACGCGGCGTCGACGTCGCGTTCGTGCCGTCGGATGAGGACGTCTACCCGGAGCCGCAAACGATCTGGGTGCAGCCCCCGGAAGATGTGGGGCGCCGGTTGTGTGGGGAGCGCCGACCCGCGCATTTTCGAGGCGTCCTCACGGTCGTGGCGAAGCTTTTCGGCATGGTGCAGCCCGATGTGGCCGTGTTCGGACGCAAGGACTACCAACAGGCGGTGTTGATACGGCGGATGGTACGGGAACTCGACCTGCACGTACGCATAGAATTGGCGCCGATCGTGCGGGAGGCCGGAGGACTGGCGATGAGCTCCCGCAATGCTTACCTGACGGCCAAGCAGCGGCCGGCGGCGCTCGGACTCTCCGGGGCGCTAAGGGCGGTCCGCGAGGCGTTCGAGCGGGGCGAGCGCTCCGCCGATGCGCTTCGGGAGCTGGCTCGGGGCCTCATGGAGGAGGCCGGGGTCCGAGTGGACTACGCCGAGGTCGTGGAGGCGAACGACCTGTCGCCGGTCGTCGAGGCCCAGCCGGCTTCGGTGTGCGCGGTGGCTGGATATGTGGGAACGACAAGACTGATCGACAACGCGTTGTTGGCTGGCTCGTCCTCCCTGGATGACTCGGGGGCATAGATGCGTAGAACGCTGTTCAAGTCAAAGATCCACCGCGCCACCCTCACGGGCGCTCACTTGGACTACGACGGGTCCATCAGCGTCGATCGAGACCTGATGGAGGCCGCGGAGCTGGTCCCGTACGAGAAGGTCCAGGTCCTGAACCTCTCCAACGGCAACCGTCTGGACACGTACGTGATCGAGGGGACGCGAGGCAGCGGAGAGATCCAGCTGAACGGTCCCGCGGCGCGATTGGGACACGCCGGCGACCAGGTCATCATCGTCAGCTACGCGGAGTACGAGGAAGAGGAGGTGGCCTGTCATGCGCCGACCGTGGTGCACGTCGATGGGCACAACCGCCTCGTTCCGGATCTCCGCTCCGGCACGGCGGTCTGAGCCCACCGCATCCCCTCCTAGATCGAGCCGCCGGAGACGGGCGGCTTCCCGACTGGGCCCACTGCTCCCAGGCCCGCCTCGAGCACATCCGCCGGGTTCGCGATCTCCTCGCCTCCTGGGGAAACGCGCTGGACCTCGAGCCCGCTGCGATGAGTCGGTGGCTGGCCGCCGCCACACTTCACGATGCCTTGCGGGACGCGGATCCGGCGGAGTTCGTGACCGATGTGGTCCACCCTCCGGGCGTCGGGGCCCGCTGGCCCCGGCATCTCCTCCACGGGCCCGCCTGCGCCCACCGGCTTCTGGAGGAGGGCGTGAGAGACGAGGCGCTTCTACGGGCGGTCGCGTACCATACGACCGGCCACCCAGACCTGGACGAGATGGGTGAGTACCTTTACCTGGCCGACTTTCTGGATCCGGGCCGTGACTTCATGCACGAGAAGCGGGGTTCGCTGAGAGGGCGACTTCCCGGGGAGCGATCGGCCGTGCTCCTGGAGGTCATCGGCCTTCGCATCGGCCACCTGCTCGAACGAAGAAGCACCATCCTCGAAGAGACGCTGCGTTTCTGGAATCGGGTCGCTGCGCAGACGGAGCGAACGTGAGTCAAAGGAAGTCGACGAGTCGAAAGAAACCTGTGAATCAGAGGAAATCGAAGTCGCATCGACGTCGCGGTCCACCAAAGGCGGCCTACGCGGCGGCGCTGCTGATGGTCATCGTGTTGCTCGCCTCGGCCTGGTGGGGATGGAGGCAGGCGCGTGAGACGCTCGATTCCCCCGAGGATCCGTTCGCCCGGCAAGTCGAGCTGCCTCCCGAACCGGATCCGATCGCGCGCGTGGAGGTGCTGAACGGTGCAGGTGAGCCGGGAGCGGCACAGCAGGCGGCTGAGATCCTGCGCGGCGCGGGCTTCGACGTCGTTTACTTCGGAAACGCGAGCGACTTCGACAACCCGCGGACACGTGTCATCGCCCGCGTCGGAAGCGGCGGGCGAGCGGATTCCGTGGCCGGCTGGCTGCGCGTAGACCGCCTCGAGAGCGACGTGGATCCGACGATGCACCTGGACGCCACGATCGTCCTGGGCGCCGACTGGCGGCGCAGGTTTCGCCTCGTGGCCGATGCCACGACGGAGGCCGAGCTCGAGCTGCAGCGCTGAGGCGACGGGGTCGTCGGCCAGCCTGTGGATTGACCTTTCGTTGAGCCGTGCGCCGAACCGTGGTCCATGCAAGACGACAACAGGTGGGAGCGGTTTCGGTTCAACATCCTTCACCTTCCCTCTACCCGTACACCTGTACATGTAGAGAGGCGAGCCCGAGAGGTCCACGCGGCGTGGCTGGAGCTAGGAGCCGAGCGAAAGGCGTTCGAGCGGGACAAGCGCATCTGGCTGGACTCCGCTCCACGACGCCTGGATCCAGTGCGGCCGTTCTGCTTCGTGCTGGAGCGGATGAAGCGAAAGTGGCGTCAGGCAGATCGGAGAGCGGATAGATCCGGCTTCCCGGTGCAGCGCACGGTAGGCTCGGCCAAGGCCCGCGACGACTGGTTCCGGTTGCTGTCTGCGGTTCTCTGTGACGATGAGGTGATCCGGGTCCGGCACCGCTACCATGATGGGCCGGCGATCCTGATGAGCGAGTCCCGATTTCGCGCACTCGAGGCAGGCGCCGGCCTCTCTCCAGCAGAGCGCTGGTCTCGGTCCCCGGGGTGCTAGGCTCTCGCCGCCGTCTCCTCGCTCTCGAGCCGCAGCTGCCCGCAGGCCGCCGCGATGTCGCGGCCCCGCGGCGTCCGCACCGCAGCCCCCACGCCGCGCGCCCGCAGCGCCCCGGCGAAAGCGGCCACCCGCTCGGGAGGGCTCGGTCGCCAGTCCACGTAGGGGATCGGATTCAGCGGGATGAGGTTCACGAACGCGGACAGGCCCCGCATCAGCAGGGCCAGCTGCCCGGCCAGGGCCGTCGCGTCGTTGACGCCATCGATCAACGTGTACTCGAAGGTGATCCGCCGACCGCGAAGCCTCGCGTACTCCCGGATGGCCTCGAAGAGCTCGGGCAGGGGATACCGGCGCTCGATGGGCATCAGCCGAGCCCTCAAGTCGTGATCCGGCGCGTGCAGCGAGACGGCGAGGCCGAACTGCTCCGGCCGTCGGGCGAGCTCCAGGATTCCGGGCACGAGCCCCACCGTCGAGATCGTGATCCGACGGGCGCCCACTCCAAACCCTCCGTGCAGGACGTCCAACGAGCCGTGTACCGCCTCGAGGTTGGCCAGCGGCTCGCCCATCCCCATGAACACCACGTTGTCGACCGCACGAGCCCACTCGGATCGCGCGAAGCGCGCCGAGTCCCTGTATTGAGCCGCGATCTCGGCGGCGGAGAGTTGCCGGCGGAAGCCGAAGTGTCCCGTCGCGCAGAACACGCAGCCGAGAGCGCAGCCCGCCTGCGAGGAGAGGCAGAGCGTCAGTCGATCGGAGGTCGGGATCAACACCGACTCGATCTGCTCGCCGTCCTCCAGCTGCCAAAGGTGCTTCACCGTTCCGTCCCGGGAGCGGGCGACGTGAGCCGCCTCCAGCGGCGTGAGCGAGAGCTCGGAACCGAGCGCGTCGCGAAGCTCCCTGGGCAGCGTGGTGGCCTCGTCGAACGAGCGGGCCTTCCGATCGAACACCCAGCGGCGGAGCTGCTCGGTTCTGTACGAAGGCTCGCCCCGCGCCTCCATCGCCGCTCCGACCCGGCGAGAGAAATCCGCCGGGCCGAGTCCGAGGAGATCGGTTCGACTCGGGCGGGCGAGGATCGGGTGGGACGGATGGTCGTCGGGTTCGGTCGTCATCATTCGGGGCTCACGCCCGCTTGGCGCTGGCTGACAGCCAGCTGGTGCCGGCCCAGCTAGTGCGGGCCCAGCTGGTTGCTGGCCCAAAAGGCCGGAAATATACTGCGAGGCGTTCTACTTGTGCGTGCGTCACGCGTTCCTCCCGGCCTGTCAGAGGGTGCCGTGTCCCGGTCAGCCGTGAAACCCCGTTGAAGAAGCGCGTGGACGCATGGTGGCCCGTCGCCGCCTGGACCCTCGTCATCCTCCTGCTTACTTCGATGCAGCTGCCGACATGGGTGGGCTTGTCCGGCTCGCACCTCGACAAGCTCGTACATTTCGGGCTCTACCTGGGGCTCGGGCTGACTCTGGGACGTGCGGCCCGCATTTCCGGCTTCACGGGCGTCGCCATGCTGCTGGGCTTGCTGCTGGCCGGAATCGCCTTCGCCGCCATCGACGAGCTCCTGCAGAACTGGGTTCCGAGACGAGCGCCGCAGATGGCCGACTGGTTGGCCGATGCGGTGGGGTTGGTGACCGGGTACGTCCTCTACGTCGGACGGTGGAGACATAGATGGAAGACGGAAGCACGCCGGGCACGCCGGGCGTAGGCCGCGGGCCGACAACCTTCGCGACCGCGTGGAGGGACGCGCGTTGCGGAGACATCTCCGAAGCCTGGCTCGGCCGCCGCGCGAAGCTGGCGGGTTGGGTCCACCGCGTCCGGGACCTTGGGGGAGTCATCTTCGTCCAGCTCCGGGATCGCGGGGGGCGCGTCCAGCTCGCCTTCGGTCCGGATTGGTGTGACGCCGGGATGATCGCTGCGGCCCGGGACCTGAGCTCGGAAGACGTCGTCCAGGTCGAAGGTGAGGTCGTCAACCGGCCGCCGGAGGCCGTGAACCCGGAGATGGCGACGGGCTCGATCGAGGTCCACGTGGATGACCTCTGGGTGCTCTCGGAGGCCGCGCCCCTGCCGATCCTCGTGGCCGATGTGGACCAGGAGGCGCTGCCGGCCGAGGAGCTCCGTCTCCGGCACCGGGTGCTGGACCTTCGCCGTCCGGAGATGATCCGGAACTTCGAGGTACGGCACGAAGCGGTCGCCGCGGCCCGCGAGGCTCTCTCGGCTGAGGGATTCATGGAGATCGAGACGCCGCTCCTCACGCGGCGCACGCCGGAAGGTGCGCGGGACTACCTGGTACCCAGCCGCGTGAATCCCGGCGAGTTCTACGCGCTTCCGCAGTCGCCTCAACTCTACAAGCAGCTCCTGATGGTGGCCGGTTACGATCGCTACTTCCAGATCGCGCGCTGCCTGCGCGACGAGGATCTGCGGGCGGATCGGCAGCCGGAGTTCACGCAGGTCGACGTCGAGATGGCGTACGTGGGCGTGGACGACGTTCTCGGCGTCTGCGAGCGAATGCTCCAGCGGATGTGGAGCCGGGCCCTCGGCCAGGAGCTTCGCCTGCCCTTCCCACGCCTCTCCCACGCCGAGGCGCTGGAGCTTTACGGGACCGACAAGCCGGACCTTCGGGTCGGCTGGAAGCTGGCCGACCTCACCGACCTCCTCACCGGGCTCGGCTTCGGCATCTTCGATCACACGGCCGAGGCGGGAGGACGGGTGAGGGGTTTCGTGGCCGCAGGCGGCGCCGCCCTCTCGAGATCGGAGATCGGGGGCTTCGAGGAGCTGGCCAGAAAGCGCGGTGCGAAGGGAGTGATCTGGCTGAAAGCCGGAGCGGAGGGGTGGTCCGGCCCGATCGCCAAGTATGTGAGCGACGACGTCGGTGCCCAGTTGAAGGGGAAGCACGGGATGTCGGAGGGGGATCTCCTGCTCGTCCTCGCGGGCCCCGACTCCGAGACGTCCGGGCCGCTCGATGCCCTTCGGCGCGCCGTGGCGAGCCGCCTCGGCGCCGTCGATGAAGGTGGAGAGCACTGGTTGTGGGTCGTGGACTTCCCGCTGTTCGAGCAGGACCCGGCGACCGGCGCCCCGGTGGCCGCGCATCACCCCTTCACCATGCCTGTGAACGCGGACGCTGACCGGATCCGCGAGGCCCCATTCGACGTGACGGCTCTTGCCTACGACGTCGTTTACAACGGTGTCGAGCTGGCCAGCGGCAGCATCCGCTGCCACGACGCCGAGATTCAGCGTGCGATCCTCGAGGCTCTCGGCTTCGACCGTGAAGAGGCCGAGCGCCGATTCGGGTTCCTGCTGGAGGCGTTCCGCTATGGAGCGCCTCCTCACGGCGGCTACGCGCTGGGGCTGGACCGGACGATCGCGCTGATGGTCGGCGCCCCGTCCCTCCGGGACGTGATCGCGTTTCCGAAGACGACGACCGCCCGCGGGCTCATGGAGGGAACCCCCTCCAGGGTGGAACCGGAGGACCTCGCGGGGCTACATATCCAGCTATGCGAGGACGACTGAGGGGGCGCAGGTGAGCTCCCGGTCCGCCGACACGCAAGTCGTGCAGGAGCGGCTCGATGCCGTCGGGGCGGACCAGCTTTTGCTGGCCGGCGTGAACGACGCCCACCTTGCGGAGCTGGCTCGGCTCTCCGAGGCGAGGGTGATCCTCCGCGGCGACGACCTCATCCTCTCCGGATCGGCGGGAGCGGTCGAGCATGCCGTGCCCGCGGCGCGCCACATGATCGAGATGGCCCGCCGGCTGAAGCCGTTCTCCGTCTCGGACGTGGCTCGGTTCCTCGGCGGCGAAGCGCCGGAGCCGGGCGCCGAGGAGGAGGCCGAGGCCCTCATCCTTCCACGCGCCCGCAGGGTCATCCGTCCCCGCTCCAAGGGCCAGGAGCAGTACATCGATGCGATCCGGGACAGCGACATCGTCGTCGGCATCGGCCCCGCGGGGACGGGGAAGACCTACCTGGCCGTGGCCCGTGCCGTGGAAGCGCTACACCTGAAGCGCGTGCGGAAGATCGTCCTTACTCGCCCCGCCGTCGAAGCGGGCGAGGCCCTCGGCTTCCTCCCCGGGGACATCAGGGAGAAGGTGGATCCCTACCTGAGGCCCCTGTACGACGCGCTCGAGGACATGATGCCGGCCGAGAAGGTGCGGCGCGCGATCGAGGAGCAGACGATCGAGATCGCACCGCTGGCGTACATGCGCGGCAGGACGCTCTCCGACGCCTTTATCATCCTGGACGAAGCCCAGAACGCCACCACCGCGCAGATGAAGATGTTCCTCACCCGCCTCGGCCTGAACTCCAAGACGGTCGTCACGGGTGACAAGACGCAGATCGATCTGCCGCGCCGCGCCGACTCCGGGCTCCTGGAGATCGAAGAAGTCCTGAAGGGGATCGAGGGCATCGAGTTCATCTACCTGACGGAGCTGGACGTCGTCCGGCACCGACTGGTCAAGGAGATCATCAGGGCGTACGGAGAGCTCACGGCGGGCGAGCCGGGTCCGGAGGAGGGGGCATGACCGCCCACTACTCGGAGAGCTGGCGAGACGCGTTGCGCGCGCTCGGACGATCGCCGGGCTCCGGCTGGCGGTCCAATCTCGTCCATCACGGGAGCCGAGGCCTGCTGCTGCTGGCGCTCACGCTCACCGTGCCGATGCTCTTCCCGGGCGCCCCCCTGCCCGACTTCGCGCGGCTCGAGCAGGGTCAGGTCGCCACCGAAGACGTGATCGCGGAGATCTCCTTCGACGTGCCGAAGTCACCCGAGCGCCTTCAGCTCGAGCGAGCCGAGGCCGAGCGGGGCGTCGCGCCGATCTTCACATTCGATCGAGAGGCGGCGGGCCGGGTGACGGAGCGGGTGAACGCGCTGTTCGCACGGCTGGACAGCGCCCTCGCCGTGGCCGATGAGGACACGGTCGCCATCCGGCAGGTGCTCAGCGATATCGAGAACGCGACGGTGCCGACCCAGGAGCAGGGGACGTACCTGCAGGTCGGGGCCCGCCGGCGCGCGCTGCAGGACGCGCTGGTCCGGGTGTACGATCGGCTTCTGCCCGTCGGGGTCGTGTCGAGCCGTGACCTCTCCGACGTCCGCTCGGCCCAGGTCATCGTCCGCGAGGAGGGTGGTGACCGACTCGTTCGACGCGACTCCCTCCTGGACGTGGGACGGTTCTACGCCCGCGCATCGGAGCTCGCACCGGCCTCGCTATCGGTCGATGGTCTTCAGCTCTTCCAGACGCTCATCGTTCACTACCTGGAGGAGAGTCTGAGACTGGATCCGGAAGCCACCGGGCGTACCCGCCAGCAAGCACGAACGGCGGTTCAGGGGTCCGCCGGTTTCGTCCTGGAAGGAGAGCGCATCGTCACCGCTCACGAGCGGGTGGGACGCGAGGAGATCGAGAAGCTCCGTGCGTACAGCGCGGCTCTGGCCAGCCCCGGTCAGGCGGGAGCCGGATCCTTCTTCCGCTCCCTGGGTGGCGTCCTGTACGCCATCGTCGCGGTCGGAATCCTGTGGAGCGTCCTCTACTACCATCGTCGGGAGGAGGTGTACGAGAACGCCCGGAACTTCTCCATCGTAGTGATCCTGGTCTTTGTCGTGCTCCTGCTCGCCAGCGTGGTGGCCCGCGCGGACACCTCCCCCGCTCTCATACCGGTGGCTCTGGCGGCGCTTCTGCTCGCGGCCCTCTACGACGGCTTGCTGGCGGTCGTCACGGTAATGGTGATCGCGGCGCTTCTCGCCGGCCAGACGGCGTTGCCGGGACTGAGCGCGGCGTTCCTGACGATGGCCGCCGGGGCGTCGGCGGCCGCGGCCGTTCGCATCATGCGCCGGCGAGCGGACAGCTGGAAGCTCATCGCCGTGATCACGCTGGCGTATGTCGTGGCGGCCCTCGCGCTAGGCCTGCTGTTTACGTGGTCGCCGCGAGAGCTGTTGCTCACCGCGGCGTTCGGCGCCCTCAACGCGACCGTCTGCACGGTGCTGGTCGTGGGCGGACTCCTCCCCGCGCTGGAAAGCTTCACGGGAATCACCACCCGGCAGACCCTGCTGGAGCTGTCGGACCTGAATCGTCCGGTTCTGAGTCAGCTGGCGAAGAAGGCTCCGGGGACCTACGCACATTCGATCAGCGTGGCGAACCTGGCCGAAGCCGCCTGCTCGGCGATCGGCGCGAACGCTCTGCTGACTCGGGTCGGCACCTACTATCACGACATCGGAAAAACGAAGCAGCCCCAGTACTTCGTCGAGAACCAGCCAGCCGGCCGGAACCCCCACGACCGGCTGCGACCCTCCCGCAGCGCGGAAGTCATCAAGGAGCACGTGCGCGAGGGCCTCCGGCTGGCCGAGGAAGCGCACCTGCCGTCGGCCATCAAGGACTTCATCCGGGAGCACCACGGCACGCTCACGATCTCCTATTTCCTCAACAAAGCCAGGGAACAGGAGCCGGATCTCGACATCGACCTCTGGGACTTCTCCTATCCGGGCCCCAAGCCGCAGTCGAGGGAGACGGCCGTCGTCATGCTGGCGGACTGCGTCGAGTCGGCCACGAGGACTCTGCCCGATCCGACGCCCGAGCGGATTCGCTCGCTCATCGAACAGCTGGTCGGGGCACGAATCCGTGACGGGCAGCTGGATCAATCGCCGCTCACGCTGGACGATCTCCACCAGATCAAGTCGGAGTTCGCCAAGACGCTGACCAGCTTCTACCACCAGCGCGTGGAATACCCCGACTCGGTCCAGAAGCCGGCAGCCCCCTCCGGTGCCGTCGTGACAGGCGACCACGAGGTGCGGTCGGAGCCCTCTCCTTCGGCTACGGGTCTCGGCGGCGTCGAAGCGGCGGGGGGAGGCAAGACAGCGGAGGCCAGCGTCGAGGCGTCGGGGGGAGACGAGACCCGCGCGCGCGCCGATTGATCCTCGAGCAGGCGCTCCAGGGCCTCATGCAGCCGGGGCGCGAGGGTCGTGGCCGGTGACCATCCAGATTCAGCTCAACTTGGCGGAGGAATGGCCGGCAACGGCTCGAATCCAGCCAGCCCTCGAGCGAGCGGCGCTCGCCGCCGTCGCAACAGCGGAGCGGACGGTGGAGGGCGAGATCGGGGTGAGCTTCGTCTCCGAGGACGTGATCCGGGAGCTGAACCGCCGCTACCTCGGTCGAACCGAGAGCACGGACGTGATCGCGTTCCAACTGGGTGAGGCCGAGGAGCTGCTCGGCGACGTCTACATCGCGCCCGAGGTGGCCGCCCGGACGGCCGTCGAGCTGGGCATCCCCGAGGAGGAGGAGCTGGTGCGTCTCCTGGTGCACGGCGTGCTGCACGTGCTGGGACACGACCATCCGGAGGGGGAGGACCGTTACGGCTCGGCGATGTTCCGTCTCCAGGAGGAGCTGGTCGAGCGCTTGACGGGGGCGGAGTCGTGAGACACCCTCTGCGAGCCGATCCGGCGAGACGAAAAAGCGCGAGAGGACCGCGAGAGGACACGGCTGAGCGGTGACCGAGCGAACCGAACTCGAACTGCAGGCGACCCGCCTCGAGGAGCTGCTGAAGCGAGGCGATACCTACGAGCTGCAAGAGCTCGTGGAGAAGGTGCATCCGAGCGACCTCGCCGACATCCTCGAGGAGCTGGACGAGGAGCAGCGCCTCCGCCTGATCGGTTTGCTGCCGGCCTCGACCGCCGGCGAGACGCTCGCCGAGATGGAGGAGGTCGAGCACCCCGAAGAGCTCCTGGCCCAACTCGAGCCGGAGAAGATCGCCGAGGTCGTCGAGGAGATGCCCGACGACGACGCGGCCGATCTGATCGGCGAGCTGGAGCCGGAGGAACAGGCCCGGGTCCTGGCGTCCCTCGAGGATCCGAGCACGATCGAGGAGCTCCTTCACTATCCCGAGGACAGCGCCGGCGGGATCATGACCCGCGAGCTGGTCGCGGTGTCCTCCTTCCTCACCGCCGGTGAGGCGCTATCCGAGATTCGGCGGCAGGCTCGGGAGATTCCCGGCTTCTACACGATCTTCGTCGTGGATCGCGATGGGAAGCTGTGCGGCGTGATGAACCTGCAGAGCCTCGTGATGGCCGATCCCGATCAGCCGATCTCCGACCTCATCGAGGGCCCGCCCGCCGTCGTGCCCCTGGACATGGACCAGGAGGAGGTGGGCCGGATCCTCGCCCGGTACAACCTGGCCGCGATCGGCGTGGTGGACGCGCTGGAGCGACTCGTCGGCTGCATCACGTTCGACGACGTGATCGACGTCATGGAGGCGGAAACGACGGAGGACATCCTCCGCTTCGCCTCCGTCTCCGAGGAAGAGGAGCTCCGCGGCTCGACGGTGGCGGCGGTCAAGAGCCGCCTCCCATGGCTCGTCCTCAGCCTCATCACGGCGGCGCTCGCTTCGTCCGTGGTTTACCTGTATCGAAGTACGATCGAGCAGATCGTGATCCTCGCGGCGGTGATGCCGGTGATCGCAGCGCTGGGCGGCAACGCCGGCACGCAGGCCCTGGCCGTGACGATCCGCCGAATCGCGCTCTCCGACGAGTCGCTGGTCGAGCGCTGGTCGGTGGTGACCAAGGAGCTTGCCGTGGGGCTCATGAACGGGCTGATGATCGGCGCCTTCGCGGCCCTCGCCGGACTCCTGCTCGTCAAAGACGCCGCGTTCGGGCTTGTCGTCATGCTCGCCATGTGGGGCAACCTGGTGGTCGCCTCCACGTTGGGCGGCTTCATCCCGATCTTCCTGGAGAGCATCAGCGTAGACCCAGCGGTGGCTTCATCGGTCTTCGTGACCACGCTCACCGATCTGGTCGGCTTCTTCCTGCTTCTCGCCCTCGCCTCGGCGCTCCTCCTGTAGCGGAAGGGGACGACGGGATGATGCGCTCCTTTCCCGACGGAGGCCGTTCGGCGCTGATCGAGTCGTTTCACTCCGGCGAAGAGCACGCCCTCGCCAGAGCCATATCGGTGGTCGAGGACCAGGCTCCCGGCTTCGAGGCGCTGCTGGATGAGTTGCGGCCATCGGTCGGGCGAGCTCGCCGTATCGGCGTCACGGGTCCGCCCGGGGCCGGAAAGTCGACGCTCACGGCCCGGTTTGCCCGCCTGCTGCGCAACGAGGGCCACCGGGTGGGCATCATCGCCGTCGACCCGACGAGCCCCTTCACGGGCGGGGCTCTGCTCGGCGACCGGATCCGAATGGCGGAGCTCGCCATCGAGTCCGGCGTCTTCATCCGGTCGATGGCCAGTCGAGGATCTGTGGGAGGCCTCGCCACGGCCGCGACGGAAGCGGCGGACCTGATGGATGCGTTCGGATTCGATCGGGTGATCCTCGAGACGCTCGGTGTCGGTCAGTCGGAGCTCGAGGTCGCCGCCGCCGCCGACTCGACCGTCGTCGTACTCGTCCCCGAGTCGGGCGACGGCATCCAGGCGATGAAGGCGGGGCTGATGGAAGTGGCCGACATCTTCTGCGTGAACAAGGCCGATCGGCCCGGCGCGGACCGGTTGGTGAAGGAGATCGAGGTGATGAAGGCGATCCGGGCCGGTCGCACGATGCGGGGGATCCCGCGCCACCACGGCAGGATCGCGGCCGGCAGCGGCAGTGCCGAGCTGGACGTCCCGGCAAGCGATGAGGAGGGATCCCGGAGCGAGGACTCGCCCTCCGTCTGGGAGGTGCCGGTCCTCAAGACGATCGCGACGGAAGGGGAAGGCATCGACGAGCTCGCGGCGAGCATCGACGGGCACTTCGAGGCCATGCGGGCAACGGGCGAACTGGAGGCCAGGCGGTCGCACGCTCTGCTGGAACAGACCCGACGAATCCTGATCCGACGGGCCGAGACATCCACGCTGCGCGCCTGGAAGGCGGTCGAGAGAGAATTCCTGGAGGAGTTGCTGGCCGGCCGCATGACGCCCTATGAGGTGGCTGAGCGCCTCAATTGGGAGAAGTAGCGGTCGCCCGCCGGAACGACGGGGCGAAGGCGGCGGTAGGAGATCGGATGAGTAGCGTTCTCACCGACGGAGCGAAGGCGGAGCTTCAGCGCGAGATCGAGCGCCGTCGCGCCGAGCTGGGCCGCCTCGAGAAGAGCTTGGCTCGCTGGGAGGAGGCGTACGCCGCCAGTAAGCTCCGTCCCGACGCGGACTTCACGACCGTATCCGGAACCCCTATCCGCCCGCTGTACACGCCCCTGGACACCGCGGACGACGATTACCTGCGCGATCTCGGCCTGCCCGGCGAGTACCCGTTCACGCGCGGCCCCTACGCCAGCATGTACCGCACGAGGCTGTGGACCATGCGGCTCTTCTCCGGCTTCGCCACGGCGGAGGATACCAACCAGCGTTACAAGTTCCTCCTAAAGCGCGGGCAGACCGGTCTTTCGGTGGCGTTCGACTTCCCGACGCTCATGGGCTACGACTCCGATGACCCGCTCTCGGCGGGTGAGGTGGGCAAGTGCGGGGTCGCCATCGCGAGCCTCGCCGACATGGAGACGCTGTTCGACGGGATCCCGCTGGACGAAGTGTCCGTCTCCATGACGATCAACGGGCCGGCGATGATGCTCTACTGCTTCCTGCTCGTCGCCGCCGAGAAGCAGGGAGTGCCGTTCGAGAAGGTCCGAGGGACGATCCAGAACGACATCCTCAAGGAGTACATGGCGCAGCATGCGTGGATCTTTCCGCCACGTCCCGCGCTGAAGGTCATCACCGACTCGTTCGAGTGGTCGAGCGAGCACGCGCCCCGCTTCAACACGATCTCCATCTCCGGCTACCACATACGGGAGGCAGGGGCGACCGCCGCGCAGGAGCTCGCCTTCACCCTCAAGAACGGGTTTACATACGTGGAGGAGGGGATCCGCCGCGGCCTGGACGTGGATGCCTTCGCGCCCCGTCTCTCCTTCTTTTGGGACGTCCACAACGACTTCTTCGAGGAGATCGCCAAGTTCAGGGCGGCTCGGCGCATCTGGGCGCGGCATCTGCGGGACGTGTACGGGGCACAGAGCCCCGCGAGCTGGCGGTTGCGCACTCACGCGCAGACGGCCGGCGTGACCCTGACCGCCCAGCAGCCCCACAACAACATCGTCCGCATCGCGTACCAGGGCATGGCGGCCGTGCTCGGCGGCACCCAGTCCCTGCACACGAACGCGATGGACGAGACGCTCGCCCTGCCGACCGAGCACGCGGTCCGCGTCGCCCTCTGCACCCAGCAGATCCTCGCCTACGAGACAGGCGTGGCCAACACGATCGACCCGCTCGCCGGCTCCTATTACGTGGAGAGCCTGACCGACCAGATGGAGGAGGAGGCCGAGGCGATGTTCGAGGAGATCGACACCCTGGGAGGCGTCGTCGCGGGGATCGAGACGGGGTACTTCCAGGCACAGATCGCCAACTCGTCGCGCCGCTTCCAGCAGGAGGTGGACTCGAAGCGGCGGATCATCGTCGGCGTGAACGACTTCATCGAGAGCGACGATGTGCCGATCGAGATTCTCCGGATCGGAGAGGAAGCCGCCGCGAAGCAGGAGAAGCGGCTCGCCGACCTAAAGGCTCGCCGGGACGGCGCGGCGGTCGAGAAGGTGCTGGCTCGGCTGCGGCAGGCGGCGCGCGACGACGAGAACCTGATGCCGCCGATGCTGGATGCGGTTCGCGCCTACGCGACCCTGGGCGAGATCCGCCACACCCTCGAGGGCGTGTACGGCCGCTTCCAGGAGCCGGTTACCTTCTAGGAGCTTCCAGCAGGCTACAATCGGTCGCGTATTCTCTCGTAGCCCTTCTTCAGCTCCTCCATGAGCATCGAGAGCGCGGCCTTGACGTCGTCCGACGCGTCGTCAGCCTCCTCGCCGGCGGCCCTCAGCTTCCCCTTGAGCCGGTCCCACTTGTCCTCCAGCTCGTCCCACTCGTCGCGGGCTTCGGCCTTGGCGAGCGCCGCCTTGACCCTCAGCTCATCCCGCTGTTGCTGCAGTTTCTCGGTCAGCTCTCGCAGCTCGTTCCGATCCATCCCTGTCGCTCCGTTTCCTGTCTCAGACTTCGTGACGACCTCGTCGCCTCCGTTTCGATCCTGTCTTCAGAGTTCCTGGCGCGCTCTTGGCTTCTCAACTCTTGGTGGTCGGCGTGGCTGGCATCTCCGCCGCCGGCAGCTGAGAGGGAGCCGCGGGCGTCTCCTGAACCGGCGCCAGCTCGGGTCCCAGAAGCACCCCGATCCACCGCGTGCTCTCCTGCAGCTCCAGGGCGCGCTTGAGGATGACGGTGAGAGGCACCGACAGGAGCATGCCCACCGGGCCGAGAACCCAGCCCCAGAAGACCAGCGACAGGAAGACAATGAGGGTGGAGAGCCCCATCCCGCGGCCCATGACACGTGGCTCGATGACGTTGCCTATCAACATGTTCACGACCAGATAGCCGATCGCGGCCGCCAGCCCCGTCCCGGGTCCGAGTTGCAGGTAGGAGAACAGGACGCCGGGTACGGCGGCGATGTAGGAGCCGATCGTCGGTATGTAGTTGAGCACGAAGGCGAGCAATCCCCACAGGAGGGGGTATTCGACGCCGAGATACGCGAGCCAGGCGGCGACGAGCGCGCCGGTGCCCAGGCTCACCAACGTCTTGATGCCGATGTAGCGCCGCACATCCTCAGAGAAGCTCGAGAACGTCTCGAAGGCGGAGGCACCCTCGGCCTCGCCCAGGGCCGCTCGCAGCTTGACCGGGATCCCGGACACCTCGATGAGGATGAAGATGATCGTGATGAGGATCAGGACCGTGTTCGTCAGCACGCCGCGAAGGGCGACCAGGACGATGCCGACCAGATCGAGGATCTTCCCGAGCTCGAAGTAGCGCAGGATGAAGTCGCCGGACACATCGAACCCGAAGCCACGCACCCAGCTGAGCAGCGCCTGGATCTCGGTCTCGAGTCGCCGCTGATAGAGCGGCAGCCCGCGCGTGAAATCGAAGATCGAGGAACCGAGCACCGTGCCGACGCCCGTAAAGATGCCCAGCAGTCCGAGGACCACGATCGTGACGGCGAGCCAGCGGGGAAGACCGACCTTCCGCAGGAAGCCGAGGGGGCCCGTGCAGAGGACGGCGATGAAGACGGCGAGGAAGAACGGCACAAGCATCCCAGCGGCCGCCCGCATGCCCGCTATCACAACGACGAAAGCCGCTGCGCTGATCAACATGCCTCGGCCAGCCGGCCGGATGCTCTCCCCTGAGGTTGGAAGTGTGGGCATCTCTACTCAACATAGTCGTTTGCCGTCTCCAACGGCCACCAATCGGCATCTCGTTGCCGCCCTCCACCAGGCACCGGTAACTTGGCTTGCCGGCCCTCGCGAATCAGGGACGTAAACGCCGGCTCTCGTTGATTCGAGCGCGTGTACAAGCGGAGCAGCGTCGCGATCATGACGGAACGAAGAATCAGGGTTCTCGTGGCCAAGCCGGGTCTGGACGGCCACGATCGTGGAGCCAAGGTGATCGCCGCCGCGCTGCGGGATGCCGGGATGGAGGTCGTCTACACCGGCCTTCACCAGACCCCCGAGATGGTCGCCAGCACGGCGCTCCAGGAGGACGTGGACGTCGTCGCGCTCTCGATCCTGTCCGGCGCCCACATGACCCTCTTCCCCCGGGTGAAGCGGCTGCTGGACGAGAAGGGGCTCACGGACATCCTCGTGACCGGGGGCGGGATCATCCCCGCTGAGGACGCCACTGAGCTCCGTGCGTTGGGCATCGGTAAGCTGTTCACGCCGGGCACGACCATGCAGGAGGCCGTCGACTACATCCGCTCCTGGGTCGAGGCCCGAGACGCCGCGGGCGGCTCTTCGGGCGAGCCTTCGGATGACTCTTCGAGGGGCGAATGACCACGGCCGCGAACTCCCGAATGGGCGAACTGGTGGCCGAGCTCGCCGAGCTGGAGGAGCGTCTTCGCCAGGGTGGCGGCCCCGCGAAGATCGAGAAGCAGCACTCGCAGGGAAAACTGACGGCAAGGGAGCGGGTCGAGCTTCTGCTGGATCCCGGCGGCGGCTTTCTCGAGATCGGACTGCTCGTCGCGTACGATCAGTACGACGGGCGGGCGCCGGCCGCCGGCGTGTTGACGGGTGTGGGCGAGGTTTGCGGTCGCGAGATCGTGATCGTCGCCAACGACGCCACGGTGAAGGCGGGAAGCTGGTGGCCGGAGACGATCACCAAGATGCTGCGCGCCCAGGAGATCGCGATGCGATGCCGCATCCCGATCATCTATATGGTCGACTCGGCCGGCGTGAACCTTCCCTACCAGGGCGGCGTCTTTCCGGGGAAGTACGGCGCGAGCCGGATCTTCTACTACAACTCGATCATGCGGCACTATCTCGAGGTGCCTCAGCTCTCCGCCGTGATGGGGCCGTGCATCGCGGGAGGCGCGTATCTACCGGCGCTCTCGGACGTGATCATCATGGTCGAAGGAACGAGCTTCATGGGACTCGGCGGTCCGAACCTGGTGAAGGGCGCGACCGGGCAGGAGGTGGAGAGTGAGGAGCTTGGCGGTGCCGCCACGCACACCGGTATCAGCGGGGTCGCGCACTACATGGTCGAAGATGACCAGGCGTGCATCGAGCGGCTGCGTGATCTCCTGTCCGAGCTTCCGGCTCGGAGCTTACCGCCGCCCCAAACGGAGCCGCGTCCGCCCGAGCGCCCCCCGGAAGACGCCTACGAGATCATGCCGCCGGACCACCGACAGCCGTACGAGACGGAAGAGCTGCTCTCCACCTTCCTCGACGCGGGCGGCTGGGACGAGTTCCAGGCCGACTATGCTCCCGAGCTCCTCACGGCCGTGGCTCGGCTCGAGGGGCGATCGGTCGGCGTGCTCGCGAACCGGCGGGGGATGTACCGGAGCCAGGGGGGCGGACCTCCCAAGTTCGGCGGCATCGTGTACACGGACACCGCCGAGAAGACGGCCTACTTCATGGAGGTCTGCGACCGACACCACATCCCGCTCCTCTTCGTGCAGGACGTGAGCGGGTTCATGGTCGGCAAAGAGGCCGAGCACTCCGGGATCATCCGGGCCGGAGCGCAGATGGTCGAAGCGATGGCCACGGCGCGAGTGCCCAAGGTGGTGCTCACAGTCAATCACGCGAGCGGGGCCGGCTACTACGCGATGGCCGGCCAGGGCTTCGATCCCGACTTCATCTTCACCTGGCCCACCGGTCGGATGGGTGTGATGGAGGGCGAGTCGGCGGTCCAGGCGATCTACGGGCCCAAACTCGACCGCGCGGCCGCCGGCGAGGAGCTGCCGCCGGAGACGGAGGCGGAGATCGAGCGGACTCGAGACGAGTACGAGGAGCAACTGGACGCCCGATACGCGGCGGCGCGCGGCTTCGTCGACGCGATCGTACGGCCGGAGGACACCCGGCCGGTGCTCGATCTTGCCCTGCGCGCGGCCATGAACAACCCGGCGCCCCATATCGGCGCCTTTACGTTGCCCGACGATGCCTGAGCCCCCGGATCGGCCCGTGCGCGTCGCCTCCGGCCAAGGTTTTTGGGGAGACTGGCAGGAGGCTCCCAAGCTGCAGGTCCGCCGCGGACCCATCGAATACCTGATGCTCGACTACCTGGCCGAAATCACGATGTCGATCCTGGAGAAGCAGCGGGAGCGCGATCCTGCGGCCGGATACGCACGGGACTTCGTCGATCTGGTGCTCGACCTCGCTCCCGACCTGGTGTCCAAGGGGATCCGGGTGGTGAGCAACGCCGGAGGCGTCAACCCGGACGCCTGCCGAGACGCGCTCGTGCAGCGGCTCACGGATGTCGACACGGTGCGTCCGCTACGAATCGCGACCGTTCGGGGTGACGACCTGATGTCGCGGCTCGACGAGGTGCTGGCCGCGGGCCACGAGCTCCGGAACATGGAGACCGGCGAACCCCTGAGTACCGTACGCGAGAGGGTCACGGCCGCCAATGCATATATGGGAGCGGGCCCGATCCTCGAGGCGTTGCGGCAGGAAGCCGACGTCGTCGTCACCGGCCGCTCGACCGACACGGCGCTGACCTACGCGCCGCTGATCCACGAGTTCGGGTGGGAGGCGGACGACTGGAACCGGATCGCCGCGGGCGTCGTGGCCGGGCACATCAACGAGTGCGGGGCCCAAGCGTGCGGCGGCAACACACTCTTCCGGTGGCGCGAAGTGGACCTGGTCGAGCCGGGTTACCCGATCATCGAGGCATCGGCCGACGGATCGTTCGTCGTCACGAAGCACGCCTCGCTGGGCGGCCGGGTGAACTGGGCCAGCGTCACCGAGCAGCTCGTCTACGAGATGGGGGATCCGACCGAGTACATCACGCCGGATTGTGTGGCCGACTTTTCGACGATCCAGCTCGAGGATCTGGGAGGCGACCGCGTACGGGTGACGGGCGTAGAGGGCCGGCCACGGCCCGAGCTGTTGAAGGTCTCGATCGCCTACCGGGGCGGCTACAAGGCGACCGGGATGCTCACCTACTCGTATCCGGACGCGTACGAGAAGGCGGTCGCGGCGGACCGGGTGCTGCGCGGTCGACTGGATCGACTGGGCCTGGAGTTCGACGAGATCCGAACGGAGTATGTCGGCGCGGGTGCGTGCCACGGCCCGCTCGCCGGATCGCCCGACCCGTCAGTGCCGGAAGTAGAGCTGCGGATCAGCGTTCGAGGAGACGACCGGGCGCGCGTGGAGCGCTTCACGCGCGAGCTCGCGCCGCTTATCCTCGCCGGCCCGCCCACCGTGACGGGCTTCGCCGCGGGCAGGCCGCGGGTTCACGAAGTCATGGCCTACTGGCCGGCTCTCATCGAGCGGGAGGTGGTGGAGAGCGTGGTGCGCGTAGAGGTCACCGAAGCGTGAAAGTACCACTTTGGCGCGTCGCGTTCGCGCGGTCGGGTGACAAGGGAGACACCGTGAACGTCGGTCTAATCGCGTTCACGACATCACTGTATCCTGTTTTGACAGAGCTTGTTACAGCAGACAAAGTGAAGCAGCACTTCAAGGGCATCTGCCGCGGATCCGTCGATCGATACGAGCTCCCAAACCTGTGCGCCCTGAATTTCCTGCTGCACGAGTCGTTGGGTGGGGGCGGAACGGTCTCGCTGATGCTGGATGCGCAGGGGAAGACCTTCAGCGCGGCGCTGCTGCGGATGGAAGTCGACGTTGCGGAGGACCTCGTCCGTGAGGCTGATGAGGTGTCCGGATGGTCGGAGCGCCTCGAATGACTTACGCGCATCTGCTCACCCGAATCGACGACACCAGGGTGAACCGCATCTCGCTTGACCGCCCCAGTCAGCGGAACGCGTTGAACGCCGAGCTGGTGGCCGAGCTCAAGGACGCGCTCGCGCTCGCCGACGCCGACGAGCGGGTGCGCGTCGTCCTGCTCACCGGTGAGGGTCCCGATTTCTGCGCCGGGGCCGACCTGCGCGAGATCCAGGAGTCGATCGAGGCCGGCGTGCTCGAGAGTCTCGCCGACGCCGAGTCGCTCGGCGAGCTCTTCCTCCTTCTGAGGAAGGTGCGGAAACCGGTGGTGGCCGCCGTTCACGGCCGGTCGCTCGCCGGCGGCTGCGGGCTCGCGACGGCATGCGATCTGGTCGTGGCGGCCTCCGACTCGCAGTTCGGCTATCCCGAGGTCCGGCTCGGCTTCGTGCCCGCGATGGTCATGGCGATGCTGCGCCGCTCGGTAGGCGAGAAGCGGGCCTTCGAGCTCGTCGCCCTCGGAGACCGAATCGATGCCGAGACCGCGCGAGAGTACGGGCTCGTGAGCCGGGTCTTCCCCGCGGAGGAGTTCCACGCCCACGCGGAGGAGTTCGCGGTCCGGCTCGCCGAGCGAAGCGCGTCGGCCCTGGCGCTCTCCAAGGAGCTGTTGTATCAGATCGACGGCATGAGCTTCGAGGCGGCGATCCGCACCGGGGCGGAGGTGAACGCCATCGCGCGGCTCACGCCGGACTGCCAGGAGGGCATCCGGCGCTTCCTCGAGCGCTGACCGAAAAGAGAGAAAAGAGAGATAGGGATGCACGACTCGACGGCCGCCTCGACGGCCGCCCCGCCGGCTGCCACGACAGCCGAGCAGGCATCGACAGAGGCGTTCCCCTCCTGGCTCGCGCTCCTGATCGCCGTGGTCGCGCTCGGCGGGGGCCTGCAGCTGGTCGCCGGGGAGGGCAAAGACTCGATCACCGCGGGGATGCTGCTGCTGATGACCGCCCTCGCCTTCACCGCCGTCGCCCTCGCGCAGGGAGCCTACGGCCCCGACGCGGAGGGTCCGCTCGACCTGAGCGCCAGGCTGGGTCTGGGGCTCCTCGGCGGGATCCTGGGGGCCGTGGCGGCCCGGCTGATCATCTGGCTGACGGCCGAGATCGGCCTGCTGGATCTGCTTGGCATCCATATCGGCTGGGAGAACGCCATCCTGCTCGGACTGGCCCCTCTTCCGGCCCTGTTCTGGGGCATCGGCCTCGGGGTCCTCTACCCCTTCATCCCGGGTTCCACGTTCGCGGCCAAGGGTGTGTTGGTCGGCACCCTCTCCGCCCTTTATCTGCTTCTGAAGACCCTGCCTCTCGATCTCGGCGCGGGTTGGCTGGGGTGGGCGGTCGGGCCGCTCACCTGGGCGCCCGTGCTCCTCTATGGCCTGGTTTGGGGCCTGGCCTGTGCGGCCACGGTATCCTGGGGCTCTCGCGCGGATCAGGCGCCCGTGAGCCGTTACCTCGGCCAGTCCCCCGGCTAGCTCCTTGGGCGCGCAGCTCTGCCGCCCCTGTCCGGCCGCTCGCACCCGCGCTCGGCTTGACGCCCGTGGATGATCGCGATGAGATGACCGGAACGGTCGGCTGGTGGCTGCGTCTCCAACTCGGCCTCGGGCTCGCGGGCGCGCTCGTGTGGCTCGCGGGCGCGGCCGCGGGGAGCGACTTCCTCTCCGGGCTCGGCGCCGGTCTGTTGATCGCGGCGCTGGCGCTCCGCCTGGGCCGACGGGTCGCGGGGCGCAACGAGGACGAGGAGTCGTGAGGTACCACAAGGACGAGGGATCGTGAGGCGCTGCGCATGGGTGGGCGAAGATCCCCTCATGGCCGCCTACCACGACCGCGAGTGGGGCGTCCCGACTCGCTCCGACCGCCACCTGTTCGAGCTGTTGACCCTGGAAGGGGCGCAGGCCGGCCTCAGCTGGTTGACGATCCTGAAGAAGCGGGAGAACTACCGCCGAGCGTTCCGAGGATTCGATCCGGTTCGTGTCGCCCGCCTCGAGGAGCACGACGTCGAGTCGCTCCTTCAGGACACGGGAATCGTCCGGCACAGGGGGAAGATCGAGTCGACGATCAACAACGCCTGCAAGGTTCTGGAGATTCAGGCGGAGGCCGGCAGCTTCGCCGAGTACGTGTGGAGCTTCGTGGGCGGAACGCCGATCGCGAATCGGTGGAAGACGCTGGTGGAGCTGCCGTCGGAGACGCCCGAGTCACGTGAGATGAGCCGCGACATGCGGCGGCGCGGGTTCCGCTTCGTCGGCCCGACGACCTGTTACGCCTTCATGCAGGCCGCCGGTCTGGTGAACGACCACGAGCTCTCCTGCTACCGGCATCCGGAGATCGCGGTATGACCGGGCCCGAGCCCCGGGAAGTCCGCTTCCAGGCGTCGTCGAGCGCCGGGGAGACCTCGGCCATCCTCCTCCTTCCGGGCGCGGCGAAGGCCTTGTTCGTGCTGGGCCACGGCGCTGGAGCCGGGATGCGCCACCCGTTCATGGAGACGATCGCGGGGCTCATGGCGGCGCGGCATCTCGCCACCTTCCGCTACCAGTTCGCCTACATGGAGCGGGGTCGTCGACGTCCGGATCCGCAGCCGATCCTCCTCGCCACCGTGCGCTCCGCCGTGGCGGCCGCCGTCGCCGAGGCGCCGGGGCTGCCGACCTTCGCAGGCGGCAAGTCGATGGGCGGGCGGATGACCTCCCTGGCGGCCGCCGCCTCGTCGCTGGAGAGGGTGCAGGGACTCGTCTTCTTCGGATTCCCGCTGCACCCGTCCGGCCGGCCCTCCACGGATCGAGCCGTTCACCTGGTGGAGGTGCGCCGGCCCATGCTCTTCCTCCAGGGCACGCGCGATCGCCTGGCCGATCTCAAGTTGCTTGGCCCGGTGTGCGAGGAGCTCGGCCCCGCGGCCACGCTCCACGTCGTGGATGGGGCAGATCATTCCTTTCAGGTCCTCAAGCGCTCGGGGCGCTCCACGGATGAGGTCGTCCAGGAGCTCGTCGAGATGACGGAGCGCTGGGCGGCTCCCTACCTGTGAGCGAGGGCGCTTGACGGAGGTTTGACGGGACGAGCCAAGGCTCGGCATGCCGAGCCCCGATCTCCAGCCCGCCGTGACGGCCCTCCAACGACACTACGGATTCCAGCGCTTCCGCCCGGCGCAGAAGCGAGTCGTGAGGGCCGTTCTCTCGGGAGGGGACGTGCTGGCCGTTCTCCCGACCGGAAGCGGCAAGTCGATCTGCTTCCAGGTGCCGGCGCTTCTGGATCCGGGCCTCACCCTCGTGGTCTCGCCTCTCATCTCGCTCATGCAGGACCAGGTGGCGGCCGCGGTCCGTCGGCAGATACCGGCTGCCGCCCTGACGAGCATTTCCTCGCTTCCCGAGCGGGATCGGACTGTCCGGGAGCTCAAGGCCGGGCATCTGCGTCTCCTCTACGTGTCACCGGAGAGGCTTCATTCCCGGGGCTTTCGGACGCTGCTCTCCGGGGTGCGCGTGGCTCGACTCGCCGTGGACGAGGCGCATTGCATCTCTGAGTGGGGCCACGACTTCCGGCCCTCCTACCGACGAATCGCCGGCTTCCGGCAGCTCGTGGGCGATCCGCCCTGCGTCGCTCTCACCGCGACGGCCACGCCGGAGACGCGCGAAGACATCGCCGAGGCTCTGCGGCTCAAGTCTCCGCGCCGCGTCCTCGCCGGTGTCAACCGGCCGAACCTTCAGTGGAGCGTGTCCCATGCGTGCGAGTCGCGGCACGCCGCGCGTCTGGCACTGGATGCCGTCCGGAGCGCATCCGGTCCTTCAATCGTCTACCTGCCCACGCGGGAGCGATCGGTGCGCGTCACCGAGGTCCTCCTCCGGCGCGGGCTCCGCGCGGCACCTTACCACGCCGGGCTGCCGGCCGCGACGAGGCACGGGATCCAGGAGCGCTTCCTGAGTGGAGAGCTGCGTGTCGTGTGCGCGACCAGCGCTTTCGGGATGGGGATCGACCACCCTTCCGTGCGTCTGGTCTGTCACATCGGGCTGCCGAGCTCGCTGGAAGCGTACGTCCAGCAGGCGGGTCGGGCAGGGCGGGACGGAGAGCGAGCGAGTTGTCTTCTGATCGCGGGCCGGGAGGACGAGGCGGTGCAGCGGAGCCTGATCGGGCAGAGCTGGCCGTCCCCCCGAAGCCTGGTCCGAGCCTTCGAGGCCCTCCCCTCAGGGCCGGTGACGCTTCGCGTTCTGGCGCGCTCACTTCCCGACATGAGCGAACCCGAGCTGCTGAGCGCCCTTCGGCTGCTCGAGGAGTTCGGATGCGTGCGACGGCGGCCGGGCAGCCGCGGCGCCCGGAGCTCGGTCGTACGCGGCCCGCCCGGGGTGCGGCGCCTCATCGACTTCCAGGCCTCGCGGCGAGGTGCTCGGCGGGCGCTCTGGAGGTTGTCCGAGATGCAAGGATACGTGCGATCAGCGAGCTGCCGGCGCGCCTCGATCGCGACCTACTTCGGTGAGCGTGCGCCCCGCTGCACCGGGTGCGATCGCTGCGGCTGACCCGCACGGCCCGCCCGCCCCAAGGGGTCCGAGCGTTTTTATTTTCGGGGTTTCGGCCATACATTGATGAATTCCGTACCGGCTGCCTGCGCTAATCATCACGAGACGGGAGATTCGGCCGGTTCGGATCAGCTTCTACGAGATCGAACATCAGCACGCCCGCGGGCGCCGGCCGAGGTCGGCGACGCGCGGGTCGGGAGGAACATAGATGTCCGGCGATCTGAGCCTTTACCTCGAGGACCATCACGTCATGATGCGTGAGATGGTCCGCGAGTTCGCCGAGGCGGAGATCGCTCCGGTGGCGGAGTATCACGACGAGCACGAAGAGTTTCCGTGGGAGAACGCCGCAAAGATGGCGGAGCTCGGGCTGTTCGGAATCCCCTTCGAGGACAGGTACGGTGGGGCAGATATGGATCTGCTCGCCAGCGTCATCGCGAGCGAGGAGCTGGCCAGGATCGACGCCAGCCACTCGATCACGGTCGGTGCGCACATCTCGTTGGCCTGCACGCCGATCCACCGCTGGGGGACCGAAGAGCAGAAGCGGAAGTACCTGACGCCGATGGCCAGCGGTCAGGTCCTGGGCGGCTTCGGGCTCACGGAGCCGAACGCGGGATCCGATGCCGGCGGAACCGAGACGACGGCCGTCCGAAAGGGCGATCACTACGTCCTCAACGGGCAGAAGACCTGGATTACGCACGCCGGGGTCGGCGAGATCTTCGTCGTCGCGGCCTCGACGTCCCCCGACAAGGGCAGCTACGGGATCAGCGCCTTCATCCTCTCCAAAGAGACGTGCGATCTGGAGGTGGCGACCAAACTCGGCTTCGGCCACAGCGACGATCTCGAGCCGATGGCCGGCTTCACCTCCGGACAAAAATTGCGAAAGCTGGGGTGGAACGCCTCGGACACTCGCGAGCTGATCCTCGAGGACGTGGAGGTTCCGGTCGAGAACCTGATCGGCGAGGAGGACAAGGGTTTCCCGGTCTTCCTGGACACGCTGGACGGGGGGCGCGTGGGCATCGCCGCCCACGCCCTCGGGATCGCCCAGGGAGCCTTCGAGCTTGCCGCGAAGTATACGGGCGAGCGGCGGCAGTTCGGAAAGCGCATCAACGAATTCCAGGGTGTGCAGTTCATGCTGGCCGAGATGGCCACGCGGATTCATGCGGCACGCCTGATGACCTATCACGCTGCCCGCCTCCGTATGGAGGGCAAACCGCACAAGAAAGAGGCTTCCATGGCCAAGCTTTTCGCCTCCGAGGCGGCCATGGACGTCACGACGAAGGCGGTGCAGCTCCACGGCGGGTACGGTTATTCACGCGAATACGCGGTCGAGCGGATGATGAGAGACGCAAAGATCACCGAGATCGGAGAAGGGACCAGCGAGATCCAGAAGATCGTGATCTCGCGAGAGCTCCTGAAAGACTTCCAGAGCTAGCGCGCCGATAACATGCGGCGCGAGATCGTCATCAACGCGGCCGGTCAAGAGACGCGGGTCGCGATCCTCGAAGAAGGCCTTCTGGTCGAGCTCATGCACGAGCGTGCAGACGCTCAGCGCATGGTCGGCGACATCTATCTCGGCCGCGTCGAAGCCGTGCTTCCCGGCATTCAGGCTGCCTTCGTAGACATCGGCACGGAGAAATCGGGCTTCCTCCACGCCTCGGACGCGGCGGAGCGCGAGGACGACGAGGACGAGGAGAAGAAGAACGGCGGCGGCAAGCGAGGCGGCCGATATCCCCCTATCCAGGACCTCATCTCGCGGGGCCAGGAAGTGCTCGTCCAGATCACGAAGGAGCCGATCAGCACCAAGGGTCCTCGCGTCACCTCTCAGATCTCCCTCCCGGGTCGCTTCCTCGTCTACATGCCCGCGAGCGACCATGTCGGCGTCAGCCGAAAGATCGACGACCGTGACGAGCGCTCCCGGCTACGGAAGATGGCCCGCGACCTGCTGGCCAAGAAGCCGGGGGGCGTCATCGTGCGGACCGTGGGCGAGGAGCTCACGAAGAAGGTGTTCAAGCGCGAGCTCTCAACGCTGATCGCCACCTGGGAGAAGGTGCAGGAGGTGGTGAAGGAGGCGCAGGCGCCCGCACTCATCCATGAGGAAGCGAAGCTCACGAGCGGGATCATCCGGGACCTGTTCAGCGACAGGATCGACTCGCTGACCGTCGATTCGCGCGACCTGGCGCGCGAGGTCAAGTCCTACCTCGACGAGGTCAGCCCCGAGCTCGTCGACAGGGTCAAGCTTTACAGCGGTGCGACCCCGGTCTTCGATGAGAATGAGATCGAGGAGCAAATCCACCGCGCCTATCGCCGTAAGGTGGACTTGGCCTCCGGTGGGCATGTCGTCATCGAGGCCACCGAGGCGCTCGTGGCGATCGACGTGAATACCGGTCGCTACACCGGCAAGAAGGACCCCGAGCAGACGATCCTCCGGACCAACCTCGATGCGGCGGCAGAGGTCTCGCGCCAGCTCCGGCTCCGGGACATCGGCGGAATCATCGTCGTCGACTTTATCGACATGGATGACCCGGAATTTCGGGAGCGCGTGTATCAGTCGATGAAATCGCACCTTGGCCGGGATCGGGCTCGCACCAAGGTGTTCGGGATCTCGGACCTCGGGCTGCTGGAGATGAGCCGCCAGCGGGTAAGGCCGAGCCTGTTTCACATCATGTCCGAGCCCTGTTCCTACTGCGAGGGAACGGGCCGCGTGTTCTCGCCCGAGACGGTTCTGCGGCGCGTGGAGCGGGCGATCCGGCGGGCGGCGTCGGCCGGGGAGAACCGGAAGCTGACGGTGCGAATCCACCCGGACGTGGCTCTCTTCCTGTTGGAGAAGGAGCCGGAGTTCATCAAGATCATGAAGCGGGAGTGCCGGATCGACCTGGATTTCCGGGACGACCCGCTGATCAACGCGTCGGAGTATCAGCTGCTGGCCGCGCCCTCGGATCAAGATGTGACGAGCCGGTACGCGGTGGCGTAGCGGCCGCTGCCGGTCCCATTTGGCGGTGAGCCGGCGGCGCGCTACAAACCCGCGCGGTCCCACTTCTCGATCACGTCGCGCGAAATCTCCGACATACGGGTGACCACGCGCGCGAAGTACCGCTCGGCCTTCTCCAGATCGAAGTCGGGCAACCCCTCGCCTGGGGCGTAGAGTCCGATCGAGGAAGGGAAGGGCCACGCCTGCCAGCCCGTCGCGAACGCCGTCGCCTGGCTCGGGCCTTCGTAGCGATCCTCGTGTACGAGGTCCGGCCGGAGCGCGAGGATAGCGGCCGTCTCGTTGTTTCCCGCGTGCCCGCCCTGCGTCCCGTAGACCTCTTCCGTGATGTCGGGCGTGACGCTCCACCAGTTGATGACAAGGATCCGCGCGTCGGTGTCGCGAAAGACCTCGCGGGCGGCGTCGTTGAGCGGACCGAAGTTGGGTCCATGCCCGTTCAAGACGATGATGTTCCGGAACCCCGAGCGATCGAGACCCCGCATGACCGCCTCGGCCGTCTCGCGAAGCAGCGACTCGGAAACTCCGAACGTGCCCGGGAACTCATCGAGTCCCGTGTTGACGCCGTAGTTGATGGTGGGCGCGACGAGCACATCGAGCTCCGCCGCCATCCGAAGGGCCAAGGAGTCGGGAACAAGGATGTCCGCCCCGTTGGGCACGACGCCATGGGCCTCGAGCGTCCCGACGGGGAGCAACACCGTGGTCGTGCGTGCCGGCACCCATTCGCGCACCTCCATCCAGTTGAGGTCGGTGAGGTGACGTGTCGCCGGCTGAGTCTGAGCGGCAAGATCGTTTGCGTGTGCCCCGAGAAGGGAAGGCAAAGAGACCAAGATCGTCAAAGGCGTGCAGAGCTTCATCATCTACCTCTCATGTGCGTGCGCCGAGTGTCGAGGGTTGGTAACGTTGATATGCACACAGTCCGGAACAAGGCCCTGACGAACTCGGGGCCCAACGGACGGCGGTGACCCGATGCCTCTGTGGTTACAGGCCGGAATGTGGGGTCTTCTTGCCGGCGGCGCCCTCGTTGTCGGCGCGGCGATCGGCTACGCCGTGCGACTTTCCGGCCGGACGATCGCGGCCATCATGGCATTCGGGGCCGGCGTTCTCATATCGGCCCTCAGCTTCGAGCTCATGGGCGATGCCTTCAAGACGGGCGGTCTGCGCGCGACGGCGATCGGGTTCGGGGCCGGAGCGATCATCTACAGCTTTGCCAACTGGCTTCTCGCCAGGAGAGGGGCGAAGCACCGGAAGCGTTCGGGCGGAGGCCAGCCGTCGGAGGACGATGCGGAGGGGAGCGGGGCAGCGATCGCGATGGGTGCCCTTCTCGACGGCATCCCAGAATCGATCGCGATTGGCCTGACCATGGTGAGTGGGGGCGCGGTAAGTCTCGCCACCGTAGGCGCCATCTTCATCTCGAATATCCCGGAAGGATTGTCGAGTTCGGTGGGAATGAAGCGGGCTGGCCGGTCGGCCGGCTTCATCTTCAGACTCTGGACCATGATCGCGGTGCTGTCCGGACTGGCCGCGTTCGCGGGCTACGCCGTCTTTCAGCGTGTCCCCGTCGGGGCACAGGCCGCCACCACCGCACTAGCTGCAGGGGCGATTCTGGCGATGCTGGTCGAGACGATGATTCCGGAGGGGTTCGAGGGCACGCACGATTTCTCGGGCCCGATCGCCGCCATCGGCTTCTTGGCCTCGTTCGCACTCTCCATGCTAGGAGGCTAGCCGGGGTCAGCCGGGCCCATCGGCGGGGGCGGTGCGACGTCTCCGCGCTCCGAGCACGATGAGGAAGCTGGCCAC
>JAUVMT010000043.1 GCA_030600085.1 Gemmatimonadales bacterium
CCCGATCCGTACCGTTGGCTGGAGGATACCGAGTCCGAGGAGACGGAAGATTGGGTGGAGGCGGAGAACCTGGTGACGTTCTCGTTCCTGGGTGAGATCTCCGAGCGGGAAATGATCCGCCAGCGCCTCACGGAGCTTTGGGACTACGAGCGCTACGGCGTGCCCTTCAGCGAGGCGGGCCGCTACTTCTACTTCAAGAACGACGGCTTGCAGAACCAGTCGGTGCTGTACGTTCAGGAGGGGCTCGGGGAAGAGGGGCGCGCGCTCCTCGATCCCAACGCGCTCTCCGAGGATGGCACCGTCGCAGTCACCACCGTCTCTGTCACCGAATCGGGGGAGTACGTCGGCTACGGCACGGCGGCGGGCGGTTCCGACTGGCGGGAGTTCCACGTCCGCCGGGTCTCCGACGGTCAGGATCTGCCGGACCGCATCCGCTGGGTGAAGTTCTCCGGGCTGAGCTGGACGAAGGACGGAAGCGGCTTCTTCTACTCGCGCTACCCGGAGGCGAGCGTCGCGGACAGCCTGCTGGGCCAGAACCGGAACCAGATGCTCTACTATCACCGTGCCGGCACCTCGCAGGACGCCGATCTGCTGGTCTACGAGCGGCCCGATCAGCCCGAATGGGGCTTTGGGGCCAGCGTGACGGAGGACGGCCAATCCCTGGTCATCCGGGTGTCACACGGGACGGACCGGCGGGAGCGCATCTACTACCAGGATCTCGGCGGCGGAGACTCCCTCAGGTTGGACGGAGAGGTCGTGCCGCTTCTCGACGACTTCGACGCCTCCTACAACTTCGTGGGCAACGTCGGCTCCAACTTCTACTTCGTCACCGACCTGGATGCGCCGCGCCAACGACTGATCGCCATCGATGTCGAGGCGCCCGAACGCGAGAACTGGCTGGAGATCGTGGCTGAGGGGGAAGACGTGCTCCAGAGCGCCTGGATCATCGCCGGACGGCTCGTAACCCGGTATCTGGTCGACGCCCACAGCCGCGTCAGGATCTTCGGACTGGACGGCACCCACGAGCGTGACCTCGACCTCCCGACGCTGGGGACGGTGGGAAGCGTGACCGGAAAGCCCGACGGCAACGAGATGTTCTTCTCCTTCACCTCATTCCTCTACCCGACGACGGTCTTTCGCTACGACTTCCATACGGGCGAGAGCGGCATCTTCCGCCAGCCGGAAGTGGACTTCGACCCTGCAGATTACGAGACCAGGCAGGTCTTCTATCGATCGAAGGATGGCACGCGCGTGCCCATGTTCATCACGCACCATCGGGGTCTGCAGCTCGACGGCACCAACCCGACCCTGCTGTACGGCTATGGGGGCTTCAACATCTCGCTCACTCCCCGCTTCTCCGTCTCCAACCTCGTATGGCTCGAGATGGGCGGGGTCTACGCAGTGGCCAACCTGCGCGGCGGCGGGGAGTACGGAGATGCCTGGCACAAGGCGGGGATGAAGGAGAACAAGCAGAACGTGTTCGACGACTTCATCGCTGCTGCGGAACACCTGATCCGCGAGGGCTACACATCGAAGGAGAAGCTCGCGATCGCCGGCGGCTCCAACGGCGGGCTGCTGGTCGGGGCGGCGATGACGCAGCGTCCGGACCTGTTCGGCGCGGCTCTCCCCGCCGTAGGTGTCATGGACATGTTGCGCTTCCACAAGTTCACGATCGGCTGGGCGTGGGCGTCGGACTACGGCTCATCGGACGACCCTGAGATGTTCGAGGTCCTACACGCCTACTCGCCTTACCACAACCTGACGCCGGGCACCTGCTACCCGCCGACGCTCGTCACGACGGCGGATCACGACGATCGCGTCGTGCCGGGGCACTCCTTCAAGTTCGCGGCGCGGCTGCAGGAGTATCAGGCGTGCGACCATCCGGCGCTGATCAGGATCGAAACGAAGGCCGGGCACGGGGCGGGGAAGCCCACGAGCAAGCGGATCGCGGAGGCCGCCGACCGCTGGGCCTTTCTAGCCGAGACGCTGGACCTGGAGATGTGAGTCCGCGGCCGCCCGATCCCGCTGCTCACCGGCCGGCCGCCTGCGGGTCTACTCTCCGACGTAGAGCACCCGCCAGATGCGGCCACCCTTGTCGTCGGCGATGTAGAGCGACCCGTCGGGCCCCACAGCCAGCCCGGTCGGGCGGTGCAGGGCGTCCCGAGGGCTGACGTCGGGGCCGGCGAAGCCATCGGCGAACACCTCGAACTCGGCAGCCGGCCGGCCGTTCTCGAACGGAAGAAAGACGACCTTGTAGCCGCCCTGGGGGAGCGGGTCGCGGTTCCACGAGCCGTGGAACGAGATGAAGGCGCCGTTCCGATACTTGGCGGGAAACTGGTCGGCCGTGTAGAAGAGGATGGCCTCCGGGGCCCAGTGTGCCGGGAATGCGAACGCCGGTCCCTTCTTCTCGGAGCAAGTGCCGCTTCGCTCGCCATCCCCGCCGTACTCCGGAGAGAGAACCAGGCGGTCTTGCTCGGGATCGTGATAGCAGTACGGCCAGCCGAAATCGTCCGCTCGCTCGATCCGCACGAGCTCTTCGGACGGCTTGTACGCGCCCTGTTCCTCCGAGAAGAGAGCGGGCCAGTTCTGGTGCAGCTGGTCCCGGCCGTGCTGAACCCCGAAAAGCTGGCCGGCGGGATCGATGGCGAGGGCGAACGTGTTGCGCAGCCCCGTGGCATAACGCTCGCCGTCCGCCTGGGTCTGCCCGGTACGCCTTGCATCGAAGCGCCAGATGCCGGCCCGCGTCTCCAGCTGCGGACATGGATCCTGGCCGGTCGACCCCTCCACCCGATCCTCGGCCTGACAGGAGTTGGTGGGGGAGCCCACGTTGACGAAGAGGTTGCCATCGTCGTCGACGAGCGCCGACTTGGCCGCGTGCGATCTATCGGACGGCAAACCGGAGACGATCGTGTCGGGCGGGCCGGCGGGCCCCAGCGTGCCCGGCTCGAACGGATAGCGGAGCACGGCGTCGTCGGGCGCGAAGTAGATGAAACCATCCCGCAGGGAGATCCCGGTAGCGCTGCTCTCACCAAAGCGCTCCATCACGTCCGCCCGTCCATCGCCATCGTTGTCTCGGAGCGCCAGTAAACCGCCGTTCTCCCCCTCTCCACGGCCTCTGCGCAGGGCGACCAGGATGTCCCCGTTCGGCGCCACGACGAGATGGCGGCCGCGGCCGATCGAGTCGGCTACGACGACTGCACAAAAGCCGGGCGGAAGCTCGAGCCCACCGTTCCCCGGGTCACACCGGGAGTCCTGGGCGGCGACGCCTTCCACTCCCAGCCCGAAGAGGAGCAGGGAAGTCACGATCGGTACCTGAAACGGGGTTCTGCGCATTATCGACACCTCCTGGGGTTGGCCGCCTAATATGAGCGCTCTACGTTGCACGCGCATCATGGAGGCGGGCACCGGCTCTCAAGGCGCAAGCGAAGGAGCTCGATGAAGGCGCGAACGGTTCTCTGGCTGTCGGTCCTGCTGACCGGTGTGAGCCTCGTCGTCACCGCGGCCGCTCCGGTCGTCGCCCAGGTACCGACACCCGAGTCGGTGATCGGCTGGGAGCCCGGGGCAGACTACAAGCTCGCCGACTACGAGCAGATCCAGGCATACTTCGAGGCTCTGGATGCCGCCTCCGATCGCATTCGCGTCGAGCAGATCGGTGAATCGGTGGAGGGACGCCCGCTTCTTCTGGCGATCATCTCGAGCGAGGAGAACATGCGGTCCCTGGGGCGGTACCGGGAGATCTCGAGACGGCTGGCCTTGGCTTCCGATCTGACCGACTCCGAGGCCCGCGCGCTCGCCGGAGAGGGGAAGGCGGTCGTCTGGATCGACGCCGGCATCCACGCCACCGAAGTGGCCGGCCCCCAGTTCTCGCTCGACTTCGCCTACCGGATGGTCACGGGCGAGGAGCCGGAGCTGCGCCGGATTCGCGACGAGGTCGTCATCCTCCACATGCCGGTGATGAACCCGGACGGCCTGGAGATCGTCGTCGATTGGTATCGGCGGAACCTCGGCACACCGTACGAGACGGTCGGGCTCCCCGTTCTCTACCAGAAGTACGCGGGCCACGACAACAACCGGGACTGGTTCATGATCCTGCAGCCGGAGACCCGGGCCGTCGTTCGGCAGCTTTGGGAAGAATGGGTTCCGCAGATCATCGTGAATCACCATCAGACGGCTCCGTTCCCGGCCCGGATCTTCATTCCCCCCTTCGCCGACCCCGTGAACCCGCACATCCCGCCGCTGGTGATCGCGGGAGTCAACCTGGTCGGTACGGCGATGCAGCAACGGTTCGCCGAGGAGGGGAAGCCGGGCGCCGTCTCGCGTCTCCGCTTCACCCAGTGGTGGAACGGGGGAGTTCGCACCGCGCCCTACTTCCACAATCAGATCGGCATCCTCACCGAGGTGGCCCTGCACCGATTCGCTACCCCGAAGTACTACGAGCCCGATTCTCTCCCGAAGACTTTCAGAGGCGGGAAGGCTGCCGATCGACCCAGCGTTTGGTACCCGGACCCGTGGAAGGGGGGTTGGTGGCGAATCGGTGACGCCGTCGACTACTTCCTCACCGCGTCGATGGGGGCACTGAAGGCCGCGGCCGGCATGCGGGAGAGCTGGCTGTTCAACATCTACCGCATGGGGCGCGACGCGATCGAAAAGGGAGCCGAGGGCCCCTTCGCGTATCTGGTGCCGCTGGATCGCCAGCGAGATCCGGGCGAGGCGCTGGAGCTGCTGCGCGTCCTCAGACTGGGAGGCATTCGGGTGGAGCGGGCCACGGCCGGCTTCACTGCGGACGGGGAGAACTTCCCGGCGGGCACGTTCGTGCTGCGCGCCGCTCAGCCCTACCGGGCGCACCTGGTTGACCTCCTGGAGCCGCAGGAGTATCCGGACCGCCGGCAGTATCCGGGCGGACCGCCGGTCATGCCCTACGACGTGACCGGTTGGACGCTTTCGCTCCAGATGGGCGTGAGCGTCACCCGCGTTGACGAGCCGGTCGAGATCCCGCTGGAGGACGCCGCGGAGCTGATGCCGTCGCCGGGAAGCGTCGTTGGGGATGCCTCCGAATATCTTCTCGCCCCCGCATCGAATCTGGCCTACGTGGCCGTGAATCGGCTGGTGGGAGGGGAGATCGGCGTTGGCCGGCTCGCGCGCTCGCACGCATCTATGGACGGTGATCTTCCACCGGGGACGTTCATCGTACGGGCAACGGCGGCCGACCTACGCCCCCTGGCAGACGAGCTGGGCCTCGATTTCCATGCAGCGGAGAGCGGCCTGTTCGACTCCCCGGATGTGATTCGCTTTCGGGCGCCGTCCGTCGGCCTCTATCGGAGCTGGGTGCCCAGCATGGACGAGGGATGGGCGCGTTGGGTGCTGGAACGATACGACTTCGCCTACACGACCCTGAGCGACGCCGACATACGGAACGGCGGCCTGGAAGGTCTCGATGCGATCCTGCTCCCGCACCAGTCGGCCGAGGACATCTTCCATGGGCACATGTCGGGCACGATGCCCGATGAGTATACGGGGGGCTTGGGTCTCGAGGGTGCTCTTCAGCTGAAGCGTTGGGTGGAGGCCGGCGGCACCCTGATCGCGGTCGACGGCGCGAGCGACTTCGTGATCGATGGCTTCGGGCTACCGGTCCGCAACATCGTCAAGGACGTGTCGACAGACTCCCTCGCCGTCCCCGGCAGCCTGCTCCGTCTCGAGGTGGATTCCGCCGATCCGATCGGCTTCGGGATTCCCGAGGAGACGGCCGCGTCCTTCGTGCACAGCCGGGCCTTCGAAACCGTGGCTCTGGCCGGTGACGAAGACGACGCGCCGGTCGAGCGCGAGGAGGTGGATGTGGCGGCCTGGTACGGCAAGGAGGATCTACTCCTCAGCGGCTGGGAGCTGGGAGCCGAGAAACACCTCGCCGGCCGACCCGCCGTGTTGCGAGTGCGAGTCGGGCAGGGCCAGGTCGTGCTGATCGGCTTCAGAAGCCACTTCCGGGCGCAGCCTCGTGCCACGTTCAAGCTGCTGTTCAACTCGATCTTCGCCGCGAGCTCGGAAGCACCCAGCCCGGAGAACGTGGCGGAGAGCGAATAGTGCCGCAGCTCAGCAGGACGTTCGATCAGATCTCGACCTGGGGTCTGCCGCTTACGTTCATCAACGAGGGCCAGGCATGAGCGAGATTCTCGAGACCACGTTCTGGGGCAACACGGTCGGCCGCTGGGCGACCGCGGTCGGCATCGCGATCGTCGTCTACGCGGCCCTGTGGCTTCTGGTGAGAGTCGGCGTTCGCCGCCTGTCTACCCTCTCCGCCCGCACCAAAACCGAGATCGACGACCTCGTCGCGGAGTTGCTCGTAAAGACCCGAACGAGCGTTCTGCTGGTGGTGGCGGTCTACGCCGGTACCCTGTCGCTATCCCTCCCGCCCAGGCTCCAGAGCGGCTTCCGGCATGCCGCGTTCATCGCCGCCGCACTGCAGATCGGGATCTGGCTTTCGGCCGCTCTCTTGATGACCCTCGAACGCTATCGGAAGAAGGTCATCTCGGAGGATCCGGGAAGTGCGACGGGATTGAACGCCATCGGCTACATCGGCAGGGTGATCATCTGGGTCATCGTCCTGCTGCTGGTGGCCGACAACATCGGCGTGGATGTGACGGCGCTGGTGGCGAGCCTGGGCATCGGCGGGATCGCCGTGGCGCTCGCCATGCAGAGCATCCTGGGAGACATCTTCGCCTCGCTGTCCATTATCTTTGACAAGCCGTTTCTCATCGGAGATTTCCTCCGCGTCGGCGATTACACGGGGTCCGTCGAGAACATCGGGATCAAGACGACGCGGCTGCGGAGCTCGTCTGGGGAGCAGTTGGTGTTCTCGAACAGCGACCTGCTCGGCAGTCGGATCCAGAACTACGGCCGCATGTACGAGCGCCGGGCCGCCTTCACGGTCGGCGTCACCTACGACACACCAAGGGAGCAGCTCGCGCGCATCCCGGCGATGCTGCGGGAGTCGATCGAGGCCGAGGAGGGCGTCCGCTTCGATCGGGCTCACTTCAAGGAGTACGGGGCGTACTCGCTGAACGTGGAAGCCGTCTACTGGGTCCTGAGCCCTGAGTACGCGCGTTACATGGATATCCAGGAGAGGATCAACCTCGAGATCCACCGGCGTTTCGAGGAGGAGGGGATCGAGTTCGCATTTCCGACGCAGGTCGTGTACGTGAACCCCGCTCAGGGAGGGTCGGAGGCGCTGGCAGGTTGACCCTTTCGAGATCGCCGTTTATCCTAACAGGCTCGATTATTTTTGCCCTTCGCCGATCCGGGCGAGCGGGCGGTTTCCAACGCTGAACTGACGGGAAAGATGCCGGAGCTTTCGGCCACCGCGAGCCCGCTGATGCTCCTCTCCGGGACCGCCAACCGCGGGTTGGCTGAGCGGATCTCCGAGGAGTTGGGCAGGCCGCTTTGCGACGTGACGATAAAGCGGTTCGCCGACGGGGAGATCTTTGTTCGCATCAACGAGAACGTCCGGGGCAGGGACGTCTTCCTGATCCAGCCGACCAGCCCGCCGGCTGCGAACATCCTGGAGTTGCTGATTCTGATCGACGCGGCGAAGCGGGCGTCCGCCGCCAGGATTACCGCCGTCGTGCCCTATTACGGCTACGGCCGGCAGGACCGTAAGGATCAGCCGCGCGTCTCGATCGCGGCGAAGTTGATGGCGAACCTGATCACGGCGGCCGGGGCAGACCGACTGCTGGGCATCGACTTTCACCAACACCAGATTCAGGGGTTCTTCGATATCCCCGTCGACCACCTATATGCGGCACCGGTGTTCATGGAGTGGTACAAGGATCTCGCGGGCGATGTGGTGGTCGTCGCCTCCGACGTCGGTGCCGCCAAGATGACGCGTGGGTACGCCAAGCGGTTCGGCGCGGACATCGCGATCATCGACAAGAGACGGCCGGGCCCCAACGTGGCGGAGGTCGTCAACGTGGTCGGCGACGTGGCGGGCAAGCGTTGCCTGATTGCCGATGACATGATCGACACCGCCGGCACGATGGTGGGAGCCGTGAATGCGCTCCAGGAGCGCGGAGCGAAGCAGATCTACTTGCTGGCGACGCACGCCCTGTTCTCCGGCCCCGCCATCGAGCGCCTTCGTCCGCTGCAGATCGAGGAGATCGCCGTCACGGATACGATCCGGGTCTCCGACTCTGCTCGCGAGGCGTTGGGCAATCTGAAGATCCTGTCCGTGGCCAGCTTGCTGGCGCGCGCGATCGAGAACACGCACTTCAATCGCTCGGTGAGCTCGCTGTTCGTCTGAGGACGATTCCCGAGCTCGCGCACGAAGCCATAGAAGAGGGTCCCGATGACGAAGCAAATCAAGCTGAAGGCGCGACAGAGAGACGAACGGGGGAAGGCAAAGGCCCGTAGGCTGCGTCGAGAGGGCTTCGTGCCGGCGACGATGTACGGCCACGGATTCGAACCGGAGAGTCTGCGGCTGGACGAGCGAGAGCTCTTGTTGCTTCTCGGCCGAATCAGCGCCGGAAGCACGCTCATCGACCTGGAGGTCGAGGGCGGACCGACCCGGAAGGTCCTGATCCGGGAAGTTCAGCGGCATCCGTGGCGTCCCTCGATCCTCCACGTCGACTTCTTCCGCATCAACGTGGACGAAGAGATCAAGGTCGCGGTACCGTTGCAGCTCACGGGCGAGGCGACCGGCGTGATGACGGACGATGGGATCCTCCAGCAGCATCGCTACGAGATCCAGATTTCCTGCCTCCCCAGCGAGATACCTGATGGGTTCGAGATCGACGTGTCCGAATTGGAGATCGGAGATTCCCTCCTGGTCTCCGATGTCGACGCGGGAGGCGTCACTGTGCTGGACGACCCGGACTCGTTCGTGGCCGCGGTGATTCCTCCGACCATCCTTGTCGTAGAAGAAGAAGTGGAAGAGGAGGAGTTGGAGGGCGAGCTCGAGCCCGAGGTCATCGGCGAGGAGGGAGCGGGCGAGGACGGGGAAGCCGAGGCCGAGGCCGAGGAATCCTAGGCCCGTCGATTCCAGAGCCAGTTGAAGATCCTTCTCGCCTTGGGGAACCCCGGGGCCCGCTACCGGGACACTCGCCACAACGCCGGCTGGTGGTTGGCGGACCGGCTGTGCGTGTCGTGGTCCCTTCCGCCCTTCGGTCCGCGCGACCTCGCCGCCTCGACGGATGGAGTCGTCGGCGGGGAGGCGGTACGGATCCTCAAGCCCCTCACGTACGTGAACAGGAGCGGTTCCGTCCTCGAGGCGTTCTTGGCCGGCGCTGCCTTCAGGATCGAGGATCTCATGGTTCTGGTTGACGATGTGTCTCTGGAGCCCGGTAGGTTCCGGCTGCGAGCACAGGGCTCGGCGGGAGGACACAACGGCCTCGCCTCGATCGAGGAGACGCTCGAGACGCGCGAGTACGCCAGGCTCCGCATCGGCGTCGGCCGGCCGCATGATTCCCGCATCGATCTCTCCGAGTGGGTGCTGGCGCCCATGGGTGACGCGGAGGAGGAGTCCGTTCTGCTCGCCTTCGCCGGGATGGAGAACGCGCTCGAGTGCTGGATGACCGAGGGGATCGAATCCACCATGAGTCGGTTCAATCGGGCCGCGGCACCGGCGTCGGCGCCGTGACCGGGCTCCGGCATGCCTCCTGACGCCCCTGACCGGTCCAGATCGGTTGAGGATAACAGAGTGAGAAAGGAGCACCTAAGGTGATCGACTACACCGAGTGGGCGCTCGGCCTAGGACTGATCGGCCTGATCTGCGCGTGGGCGCTGTTCGCCTACGTCCGTCAGCAGCCGGCCGGGAACGACACGATGCGCGAACTGGCCGAGGCCATCTACTCCGGCTCGATGGCGTTCCTGAGGCGGGAGTACTCGGTGTTGATCCCCTTCGTCTTGCTCATCGCACTGCTGCTCTACTTCGTCATCGGATCCCGGACCGCGGCCGCGTACGTCTTCGGCGCCGCGAGCTCGATCCTCGCCGGCTTCTTCGGTATGCAGGCCGCCACACGAGCGAACGTCCGAACGACAGAAGCCGCCCGATCCGAGGGTCGGGGGAAGGCTCTGCGCGTCGCCTTTAGCGGCGGGGCCGTCATGGGTCTCTCGGTCGCCAGTCTCGGCCTGATCGGGATCGGGGCGGTGCTGCTGATCTTCCCGCCGGGAGAAAACGGCTTCACGCCGTTCGCGGAGATCATCAGCGGCTTCGCCATGGGCGCCTCGTCGATCGCGCTTTTCGCGCGTGTGGGCGGCGGTATCTACACGAAGGCGGCCGATGTCGGCGCCGACCTCGTGGGCAAGCTGGAGGCCGGGATCCCGGAGGATGATCCGCGCAACCCGGCCACGATCGCCGATAACGTCGGCGACAACGTCGGAGATGTGGCCGGGATGGGGGCGGATATCTTCGAGTCGTATGTCGGTTCCATCGTCGCGACGATCGTGATCGGCGCCACCAGTCCGATCATCCTGGATGCCCAGCGGCTCTCCGCGCTCTCGCTTCCGATCCTGCTGGTCATGGCGGGGCTGCTGGCCAGCGTCGTCGGGGTGATCGCCATGCGGGTGCTGGAGCGTGTCAATCCGGCGGCGGCCCTTCGCAACACGACCTTTATCGCCGCCATCCTGTTCTGGGTGGTTTCCTGGTTCATCACGGTGGATCTGGATGTGTTCGCCGGCTCGCCCGCGACGTTCTGGACGTTGATCGACGGGCGGGCCGGGCCTTTCTGGGCCATGCTCCTGGGCTCCCTTGTTGGGATCCTCATCGGCTTGTCAACCGAGTATTACACGGCCGGACGGCCGGTCCGGAGCATTGCGGATGCCTCTCAGACCGGATCGGCGACCAACATCATCCGAGGTCTCGCCGTGGGGATGGAATCGACGGTGATTCCAGTGCTCCTGATCGCCACGTCGATCTATCTCGCCTACGGGTTCTCCGGCCTGTACGGAATTGGGATCGCGGCGGTCGGCATGCTCGCCACCGTGGGCGTGACGATGGCCGTCGACGCGTACGGCCCGATCGCAGACAACGCCGGCGGGATCAGCGAGATGAGCGGTCTCGGACCGTCGGTTCGCGCGATCACCGACGAGCTGGATGCCCTCGGCAACACGACCGCGGCCATCGGCAAGGGCTTCGCGATCGGCTCCGCCGCGCTCACGGCGCTGGCTCTCTATTCGGCGTACGCCAACACCGTCGGCCTCCAGGAGGTGGGGATCAACCTGCTCGATCCGCTGGTCGTGATCGGCCTCTTCATCGGCGGCGTGACCCCCTACCTCATCGCCGCCTTGACGATGACCGCCGTCGGCCGCGCCGCGGCCGGCATGGTCGAGGAGGTTCGGCGGCAGTTCCGTGAGATCGCGGGGCTCATGGAGGGTACCGCCAAGCCCGATTCGGCGCGTTGCGTGGACATCTCCACGCGGGCCGCGCTACGGGAGATGATCGTGCCGGGACTTACCGCGATCCTGGTTCCGATCGTCGTGGGCTACTTCCTCGGACCCGCCGCGCTCGGAGGCCTGTTGGCCGGCGCCACGGTCAGCGGCGTGCTCCTGGCGCTCTTCATGGCGAACGCCGGGGGGGCGTGGGACAACGCCAAGAAGCTCATCGAGGCCGGTGCCTATGGGGGAAAGGGCTCCGAGCCGCACAAGGCGGCGGTCGTTGGAGACACCGTAGGTGATCCCTTCAAGGACACCTCCGGCCCATCCATGAACATCGTGATCAAGCTGATCAGCGTCGTGGCCCTCGTGCTGGCTCCATGGTTCGCGAGGGTGCACGGCTCCCTGGGCTCGACGCCGGAATCGAACGACGCCCTAGGATGGCTCATGGAGGCGATTCGGCTGTTCGGCTAGGGGCCCCTGTCGGAGTAATCGGAGTAATGGGATGGCGCGGGCGGGACTTGCCGCTCAGCTTGATGTAGTAGAGGAGTCGGGATAGGTTGGCCGCCCGCCGACACGGCGGGACCGGGTCGAGCGTGACCGTCCAGTCCTCCTGCCCTGGAAACCGGGGCCGAACGAGACCGAAGGAGAGACAGAATGAACAAGTACGAGATCGTATACATCTTCCGCTCCTCGCTCACCTCCGAGGAGCTCGAGTCCAAGCTCGAGAACTTCCACTCGCTGCTCACGCGGGATGAAGGCCAGATCTCCGCCGTCGAGCATTGGGGCAAGCGCCAGCTTGCGTATCCGATCGACAAGGAGCGCAACGGCAATTACGTCATCGCCCAGTTCGAGACCGAGCCCCGCTCGCTCCCCGACTTCGAGAGGATCCTCAAGCTGGATGACCAGATCCTGAGGTACCTTATCGTGATCTCGGAGGGTGAGCTGCCGATCCCACCCTCCATGCGTCGAGAGTCGGATGATAGACCCGGGTCGGGCTACGGAGCGGCCCCGCGGAAGTCGTCCGAGGACGCCGCCAGCAAGCCGGAGACGGAGAGTGAGCCGGA
>JAUVMT010000272.1 GCA_030600085.1 Gemmatimonadales bacterium
ACCGCTGCCGGGGAAGGCACTGATCCACTACTACCTGGCCGAGGAGCCGGAGGGCGAGGTGCGCATCCGGATCCACGACTCCGCCGATCGGCTCTTGCGCGCCTTCACCAGCGATTCGGCCACGGCCGAGGAGGAGCGGATCGGCAGGATGAAGGTGAAGGCGGGGATGAACCGACTCGGGTGGGACCTCACCTACGCGGGTCCCACGACCCTGAAAGAGGCCGTGATCTCCGGCTATGAAGGGGGCGTCAAGGCGCCTCCAGGCAGGTATACGGTGAGCCTCACGGCGGCGGGGAAGACCCTGACGAGATCGCTCGAGGTGACGGCGGATCCGCGACAGCCGCCGGTCGCCCAGGAGGACTACGAGGAACAGTACAGGCTGGCGGCCGCGATTCGGGATACGGTGACGCGTGTCTACGACGGCCTGCGCCAGATCCGCTCCGTGCGCGAGCAGGTGGCGTCGATCGGCGAGCGCATCGTGAAGGAAGGCTACGCCGCCGAGCTCGGAGAGCACGCGGACACGCTCGGGACGAGACTGGGGGCGGTGGAGGACGCCCTGCGGCAGACGAAGAACGAGAGCAATCAGGATGCGCTGCGCTTTTCACCGAAGCTGGATACCCAGTACCTGAACCTCTACGCGTACGTGACGGGGGAGGACAACTACAGCTTCGGTGGGCCGGATGGGCGCCCGAGCGCCGGCGCCTACGAGCGGTTCGAGGACCTGAACGCGGAGTGGGCCGTCCTCCGGCAGCGGCTGCGGACCGTTCTGGAGACTGATGTGCCCGCCTTCAACGAGGCTCTGCTGCGGAACGGGGTCCAGGCCGTCATCGTGCCGCGCGCCGGCAGCCCGCCTCTGGTGCCGTGAGCGTGAGTTTGCCTGACGAGGTTCCCGGGCCGAGTTTCGTTCCGACGGTCGCGATCACCCGCATAACAGGAGGTACCGTGCGCGCCCTCAGACGACTCTGTCGCTTCGCCTCGCTCATCGCGTGGATCACCATCCTTCTCGGCATCACGGCGCGGCCGGCCGAGGCTCAACAGACGGCCAAGCCCGCGCTCCAGGGCGCCCACTGGGTCGCCATCACCGGCAAGCCGCTGGGCGCCACGGCCGGCGCGATGACCTTCCAGAAGGGAGGCAACGCCGTGGACGCGGCCTGTGCGATGCTGGCGGCGACCGCGACGATGTGGGACGTCCTCGGTTGGGGCGGAGAGACTCAGGCGCTGATCTTCAATCCCAAAGCCGGCGAGGTCGTCGGCATTAACGCCCTGGGTGTGGCACCCACCGGGGCGACGCCCGAGTTCTTCAACGAACTGGGGTACGACTATCCTCCCGACCTCGGACCGCTGTCGGCGGTCACCCCGGGAACTCCGGGCGGCCTCATGGTGATGCTCGCCGAGTACGGGACGCTGAGCCTGGCCGAGGTACTCGAACCGGCGATCCAGATGGCCGACGGATACCCGATCGAGGCCCAGGCGATCGGCCGCATCGAGAGCGGCCGGGAGAATATCGAGGGCTGGCCCTATTCCCGGACCGTCTTCCTGCCCAACGATGGGGAGCCGCCGGTGCCGGGTCAGCTTTTCAAGCAGGCGGACCTGGCGGTCACGCTGCGCAAGCTGACGGAGGCGGAGGCCGAGGCACTGGCAGCCGGCAAGAGCCGCAAGGAGGCGATCTACGCGGCCTACGACCGCTTCTACCGAGGCGACATCGCCGAGGAGTTCGTGCGCGGCCTCCAGGAGCAGGGTGGACTGATCACGATGGAGGATCTGGACCGTTGGCAGGTCTACGTCGAGGAGCCGGTAAAGACCGACTACAAGGGGATCGAGGTCTACAAGCTGACCTCGTGGGTGCAGGGCCCGGTCATGCTCCAGGCTTTGAACATCCTCGAGAATCTCGACCTCAAGGCCATGGGCTACAACAGCACCCGCTACATCCACGCGCTCTATCAGGCGATGAACCTCGCCTTCGCGGACCGGGACTTCTACTACGGTGATCCCTACTTCCCGCCGGACGAGCCGATGGATGGATTGCTGTCGAAGGAGTACGCCAGGGACCGGGCGGGCCGGATCGACTGGGAGCGCAACGACCCCGACGTCGGGCCGGGCGATCCCTACCCGTACCAGGGCGGCACGAATCCCTACCTCGAGTTCCTGGAGCGGCAGGAGGTCGAGGAACCGGTCACGACGTTCGAGGAGCTGGATGAGACCTTCAACCTGGGGACGACGTCGATCCAGGCAGCCGACGCCGAGGGCTGGGTCGTCTCGATCACTCCGAGCGGCGCGTGGATCCCCGCGGTGATCGCCGGCCGCACGGGCGTTGGTGTCAGCCAGCGTGCCCAGAGCTTCGTGCTGCACGAAGAGGAGAACCCCTTCAACGTGATCGAGCCCGGCAAGCGGCCGCGGGCGACGCTGACCCCGGGGATGGCCCTCAAGGACGGCTTGCCCTTCCTCTCCTTCGCGGTGCAGGGCGGAGATACCCAGGATCAGAATCTGCTCCAGTTCCTCCTGAACATCGTCGAGTGGGAAATGAACGTTCAGGAGGCGGCGGAGGCCCCGAACATAAACAGCTACCAGATGAAGGGGTCTTTCCGGGACCACCCCTCGGAGCCCGGCCGGCTCTTGCTCCAGAACGACGTTCCGCCCTGGGTCCGGGCGGAGCTCCGCGAGATGGGTTACGACCTCGAGTTCCGAGAGCGGACGTCGGGCCCGATCAACGCGATCTACTTCGACCGCGAGCACGGCACGATGTGGGGCGGCTCCAGCCACCACGGGGAGGACTACGGGATCGCCTGGTAGCCCACCCGCCGG
>JAUVMT010000241.1 GCA_030600085.1 Gemmatimonadales bacterium
CGGCTCCTCGCTCGGCCCACCGGTGACCAGCTCGACCGAGCGCGCGAGCCACTCGCGTAGGGGCGATCCCGGGATGGCCGCGCCGGCGCCCGCCACGAAGATGATGATGAGAGCCGCCGCGAGCAGGGGCCTCCTGGAGGCGCGGCGGCGGAGGGGAGTGATCGTCGTAGCGGTCGGGACCGGTGCATCCAGCTCCTGCAGGGCTCGAGCGACCAGATCCCCCTCCAGCTCAGAGGCCAGGAGCGCGGGAGCCGGAACGTCGACAGCGGAGATGGCATCGGCGAGCGTGCGCGTCGCGGCCGTCAGCTCGTCGAGCATCCGAGAGCACGTGGCGCACACCTGCACGTGCTCCCTGACCGTCGACCGTTCGTCGACGGGAAGCTCCCGGTCCAGATATGCGAGCAACGTCTGCTCGGCCGGATGTCCCATCATTTCTTCCAGGTCATTCCTCGTTCAGGTTCGCGTCCGTCTCGGTCGAGCCCCCGCCTTCTGCCTGTTCGGCATAGACCGCGGCGAAACGGCGGAGCGCGCGGGCCAGGAGCGTCCCCACCGAGCCGGGCGCGACGCCCACCACCTCCGCGATCTCCGCGTAGCGGAAACCCTCCTCGCGCATGAGAAGGATCTCCCTATCTCTGGGCGCGATCTGGGCCAAAGCCGCTCTCACCGCGGCGATTCGCAGCGACCGTTCCGCGCTCTCGTCGGGCCGTGCCGGGGGCGTCGGCCCCCGGTAGGAGTCCCTGAGAAGTCGCCTTTGGCGCTCACCCGCTCGTGCCCAGTCACGCACGAGGTTCGTAGCCACGGTGAACAGCCAGCGCCGCGCGTCGGCCTCTTGCAGCGGCCGCTGCAAGAGACGAACGAAAGCCTCCTGCGAGATGTCGGCCGCAACATCCGGGTCGCCCGTCAGCCTGTTCAAATATCGAAAAAGCGACGGATGGAGCTTGGCGAAGATCGCCTCGAAATCCACCTCATCCCGCGGTCCGGACGGATTGCTACCCAAGAACGTATCGCGCTTCCCGATAGTGACAGCCCACGCCGTGTCTTACCCGTCTTCGGCGGGAACCTGTCTTGGGGCAGGGTGCTTGGAAAGGGAAAGCCCGGAACGGGCCTCGCAGAGGGGCGTGAGGCGGTCGGGTAATCCATCAGAGAGGGAACGCGTGCAGCGCCGCCGCCTTTATGCGGACGGACACCCTGCTTCCGGGCTTCAGCCCCACCTTCTCGGCGGCCGGCCGACTCACCAGTGCCACCATGCCGGGCGGTCCCTCGAGGCGAACCCGGACGAGGCCGCCGAGGACGCGGACCTCGGAAACCGTGGAAAAGAAGGAGTTCCTGGCGGAGTCCCGAAGCTCGTCCCCGGAAGGATCGCCCAGAACGAGGTCCTCGGGGCGGTACGCGATCTTGACGGGGGCGTTCGGTGCGGCCTCGCCGACGGCCGTCATGGGCACGCCTTCCACCGAGACGACGACGAGGCCGTCGTCCACGCTGGTGACCCGGCCTCGCACCGCGAACTCCGCGCCCGTGAGTCCCGCGATGTACAGCGTGGCCGGGTTCTCGTACAGGTCGGCGGGGGAGCCGTCCTGCACGAGCCGGCCCTCCTCCAACACGACGATGCGATCCGCCAGGGAGAATGCTTCATGCTGATCGTGTGTGACGAGGAGCGTGCTGCCCGCCCTCTTACGCGCGAGTCGCTCGATGTCCTGCCGGAGCGCCGTCTTTACCTCCGCATCCAGATTTGCCGTCGGCTCGTCCAGGAAGAGGACGTCCGGCTCCACCACGAGCGCGCGCGCCAGGGCCGTGCGCTGAGCCTCGCCGCCGGAAAGAGTGGATACCGGCTGGTCCAGGAGTGAACCGATTCCAAGCAGCTCGCCGATACGCTCCACTCGGGGCCGCACCTCCGACGCGGAGACTCGATGGAATCTGAGGCCCATGGAGACGTTGAAGGCCACGGTCCCGGTCCAAAGGTGCGGTCGCTGGAAGACCGCCGCCGAGGCTTGTCGCAATGCTTCCGCGGCTCGGGAGCCCGTGCGGTTACGGAACCAGACGCGACCGCTCGTGGGCATCTGGAGCAGCGCCATGACACGCATCAGCGTGGACTTGCCGGCTCCATTCGGCCCCAGGATTCCGAGGATCTCGCCTTCGCGGAGCGCGATGCGCTCGATCCACAGGGCGAGGCGGTCCCTGTGGCGGACTTCCAGGTCTTCGCCGAGGAGGATGTCGGAGCTCATCCTACCATCCTCTGCACGGGCAGGCGGTATGGCCAGAGCGTGATGCCGCTTGTCGGGGACGACTGTGCGGATGCCGGCTGACCAGGGCGCTCTCCGATCTGTGGTGGAAGTCCGTTAGCTCTCGGCCCGTAGGGCCTCTCTGTCGAGGAAGTTTCCGACCAGCTTCCAGATGGCGATGACCGCGAGCACGCTCACGTAGCCGTCGATGGCGTAGTGCCATCCGAGGTGGACCGATCCGAGCAGGATGAGAAAGGCGTAGATGGCAAAGCCCACCCCGAGCCACCGAGTGACCCTGAAGCCCACGAGGGCGTAGAGGACGGGGAGCGCGACGTGGAGACTGGGCATCGCCGAAATGCCCTCGAACGGTCCCAGCCCGGCGTATCCCGACCACAGCCATTCCTGCACTTGCAGCGCGTTCAGCGGAACCTGGGCGTGCACTCCGTACAGGTAGCCCATCAGCGGAGCGAACGGGTCGAGGGCACCTTCGACGAGACCGTAGTAGCAGGGTCCCGCCGACGAGAGCCAATAGGCCAGAACGGTGCCCAGCAGTATCCAGCAGAGGGCGTAGGTCAGGAGGAACTGCATTCGCAGTCGCCGGTCACGCGTCCAGCCCATCCACGCGATCATCAACGGAATGAAGAGGAACCAAAAATAATAGAGCCTGTCCAGCAGCAGCGTGATGGCCGGGTGACCGAGGATCGGTTGCAGCAGCGTCCAGGGATCGACACCGAAGTGCAGCGCACGATCCAACCGCATCATGGAGGGGTCCCAGACGAAGGGACTGAACACGGGCAGCACCTTCTTGAACGCCCAGAAGGTGCTCAGCAGTGCGGCGAGGGAGAGGCAGGCGATCAGCAAGCCCACGACCCGGTGGACGCTGAAGTGCCGGTTCCGATACTCCGTCCACTCCTCGATCAGCGGAGCTCGTCTCGGATCATCGGTCCTTCGCAGCCGTGGCAGGACGAAGTGGATCAGATGGTACCCGAGCGGGAGACCGGCGGCGACGAACAGATAGCGCCACCCGACGGCCACGGTGGAGTCGTTGATCGGCGCCAGGTCGGGGTGCCCGGTCGCTGCCTGAACGGCCAGGCAGGTCACGATGTACGTTCCGACGACCGCGAGGAGAGGGGCGTTTTCCCTCACGCTCGAACGGATCTGTTCCCAGCTCCCGGCTTTGCACGATGCGCCGGGATGTTGCACTTCGAAGTAGCTAGCCGGCGTGCTCACC
>JAUVMT010000186.1 GCA_030600085.1 Gemmatimonadales bacterium
GCCGACGCGGCGGTCGGTCGCTCGCGCGAGGCGGCCGGTCGCTCCGCGCGGGCTCCGGAGCTCCGCCCCGGGTCGGCTCCTGACGCTTCCGCGGGCACTCCCCGCGCGCGGATCGAGGCCACCAGCTCCTGGGTCTCGGGAGACGGGTCTACGCCAAGCTCGTCACGTAGCCGCTGCGCGAAGGCTTCGTAGGCGCGCACGGCGGCCGCTCTGTCCCCCACGCGATCCAGCAAACCGACGAGCCGCCGTACGGCCGCCTCGTTCTCCAGCGAGTACCCGGCCGCCTGCCTCGCCCGCTCGGCGGCCGCTTCGACGTTTCCGGCAGTCTCCTCCTCCTCGGACAGGCTCCAGGCCGCCCGGGCCGCCAGGCGCCGCAGCCGTTGCCGCTCAACGTCGAGCCACTTCTCGAACTCGGGCGCGTCGGAGATGAAGAACCCGTCCAGCAGGTCGCCGCGGTACGCCTCGAGGGCCTCACGGGATCGCCCCGCCTCCGCGTCTTCAACGAAGGCAGCCGCGTCGCACCAGATCGCCTCCGGAGCGAGGGCAAGCTCCTCATCTCCGGTCGAAACGAAGACGGAGGGCCCGATGGCACGACGAAGGACGTATAGCGACTGATTCAGAGCGTGACGGGCCCGCGACTCGTCCAGATCCGGCCAGAACAGGCCCAGCAACGTGTCGCGCCGGTGAGAGTCGCCCTTTCCGCAAGCGGCCAGATATGCGAGCAGAGCGACGCGCTTGGGCTGGGCCAGGACCGACTTCAGCTGGCGTCCATCGGACGCCTGGAGGTCCAGGGGACCCAGCGTGTAGAAGCGTATCATCTATCGAATCTATAAGGGCTTACGGCGTTCGTCGCTTTGCCGTGATCCCCAAGTGATTTCGAGGAGATCCGCAAGTGACGACACAAGATGAACTTGGCCAACGTATGGAGCGTGGGTGCTCTCGTACAACCAGAGAGGGGCTTCCAGGTTCCACTCGGAGAAAAGAACTCCGAGACAGAGTGAAAACAGAATACACGGCGCCTTAGACGCGCACATAAAAGGTGAGGGGCGATGGGAATGTTGACGAGAGGACGGGGCCTTCGGGTTGCAGGGGGGCGGGGAGCCTTCTCCATGGGTGGAAGCGGTGCGGTGAGGAAAGAGGAGAAGGAGAACGACCTGGTCCTCCCGGGGGTCCCACTCACCTTTGCTCGTGGACCGGCGGATGGAGAGCACCTCCAGGCGGCCGCCAACGAGCGCTTCAAGCAGGGCAGCCAGCGGCGTGTGGCCCTCGGCCTCATCGCGGCCGTGACGGTGCACTTGGCCATATTCGAGCTCTTTCCGAGAATGCAGGTGGATGATCTGGGAGCCGCGGCCGTGGCGCTCGAGACGATCGAGCTGCCGCCCGAGGTACGGATCCCGCCTCCGCCGGAAGAGGTCTCGCGGCCGGCCACGCCCCGAGTGGCGACGATCGACGTGGACGAGGACGTGACGATCGCGGCGACCACGTTCGAGTCGAATCCGGTCGAGAACCTGCCGCCGCCCCCGAAGACGGCGAGCCCTGAGGACCGTCCGTCGTTCATCCCGTACACGGTCGCTCCCGTCCTGAGGAACAAGGATGAGGTGCTGCGCTTCCTGCAGCGGGTCTATCCGTCGATGTTGAAGTCCGCGGGCGTAGGCGGTGCCGTCGTGCTGTGGCTCTATATCGACGAGGATGGCCAGGTGCTGCGCACCGTCGTTGCCGAGTCGAGCGGCTTCGAGCAATTGGATGAGGCCGCTCAGAAGGTGGCGTCCAAGATGGAGTGGAAGCCGGCCATGAACCGGGACAAGAAAACCGCCGTGTGGCTCTCGCAGGCGATCGACTTCTCGGTCACCTGAACACACATAGATGGATTGATGGGAGGAAAGGGAGGATCGAATGCCTAAGAAGAGAACTCAATCCGATTCAATCATAGAGCGGCGCCCCAGCGATCGTAGCGCTGCCCGCACCGTGAAACAGAGCTCGCACCAGCCGAGGTCGGGAGGGATCCTCGTTCGCTCCGACCGCAAGCGGCCCTTCGGCTGGCGAGGTCCCTCACCCGGGGGCGTTTCCGGGTTCTTCCGCTAGAGAGCGGAAGGGATTCGGAGTTACCGAACCCAGCTGCCGACCCGATGAGCCTGGCGCGACCCCCCAGGGCGTGGCTAGGCTCATCGCGGGCGGCTGATCACACCTGAGCGTCAGCTCCCGCTGGACAGACCCAGCAGAACCCACAGAACCCGACCAAGAACCAAGAGCCCGCATATGGCGATCCGCGCGGCGGTGATGACCGAGCCGCACGCACCCATAGAGGTGTGGTCACTCGATGACCCGTCCCTGGAAGAGGGTGGGATCCTCCTGGAGACGGTAGCGAGCGAGGTCTGCGGCACCGACGTGCACCTGCATCAGGGCCAGCTCGCCGGCGTGCCCTATCCGATCGTTCCTGGACACGTGAGCGTCGGTCGAGTGCTGGAGGCTGTCGGCGTCGACACCGACGCAACGGGGACCCCGGTCGCACCGGGAGATGTCGTCACCTTTTATGATGTCCACGAGGTGTGCGGAGCCTGCTGGCATTGCCTCGTGGCCGGCCAACCCAACCAGTGCCCGAACCGGCGCGTCTACGGCATCACCTATTCGGCCCTCGAGGGGCCGCTCGGCGGATGGGCCGAACGGATCTACCTGAAGCCGGGGGTGAGGCTGCTCAAGCTTCCCGAGGCGCTTTCGGCCGATGACGTGATCGGAGGCGGGTGCGGCCTGTTCACCGGCTTCGCCGCCGTGGAGCGCTCCCGCCTCCAGATGGCGGATACCGTCCTCATCCAGGGCTCCGGTCCGGTGGGCCTGTCGGCGGCCGCCTTCGCGGCGCTTCGCGGAGCTGCACTCACGATCGTCATCGGCGCTCCGTCCGACCGCCTCGCTCTCGCAACTAACCTCGGTGCCGACCTGACGCTCTCGCTCGAGACCCTCACACGCGAGGAGCGGCGAGAGGAGGTCCTGCAGCTGACCGGAGGCCGGGGAGCTGACACCGTCATCGAAGCCAGCGGCAACCCCGAGGCGGTGACGGAGGGGTTCGACCTATTACGCGACGGCGGAACGTACGTGATCGCCGGCCACTACACCGACGCCGGCGAGATCAAGCTGAACCCTCACATCGCCATCAACCGCAAACATGCGGTCGTCCGAGGGCAATGGGGAACCGAATTCCGGCACGTGATCCGGGCGCTGCGGATGCTGGCCAAGCACCGGGATCGGTTGGACTTCGCCAGCATCATCGGCCGGCGTTACGGGTTGGACGAGACGGGCAGCGCTCTCGAGGACGTCGCGTCGCTGCGAGTACCGAAGGCCATAATCACTCCTCAGACCTGATCAGTCGGTCAGGATGCGCTCCACTTCTGCCCTGATCTGGCCGGGCTCGAGCTCCTCGAGCTCGTATCGCACCTTCACGATCGGCTTGCTGGTGGTGAGTATGCGCGCCAGGTCTATCGGCGTTCCCTCCACAACGACATCCGCCGGCGCGGCCTCGATCGTGGCCTCGAGCTCGCGGATCTGGTCATCGCCGTAACCCATGGCCGGCAGAATCCCGGCCGCGTTCGGGTAGGCCTCGTAGGTCTCGGCGATCGAGCCGACCGCGTACGGACGCGGGTCCACGATCTCGCTCGCGCCCGCTCGTTCCGCTGCGTACCAGCCAGCTCCGCGGCTCATTCCGCCGTGGGTGAGCGTCGGCCCGTCCTCGACCACGAGCACCCGGGCGCCCGTGATACGCTCGGCTCCTTCCACGTGAATCTCCGAGCGGCATAGCACCGTCCGAGCCGACGGATTGTAGAGCCGGGCGTTCTCGAGCACGCTCGCCACGTCATCCGGGTCGGCCGTCTGAACCTTGTTGACGACGATGAGGTCGGCCATGCGAAAGTTCGTCTCGCCCGGATAGTAGCTGAGCTCGTGGCCCGCGCGGTGCGGATCGGCCACGACGAGGTATAGATCCGGCTTGATGAAGGGCGTGTCGTTGTTCCCGCCATCCCAGAGGATGACTTCGGCCTCCCGTTCCGCCTCGCGGAGGATCCGCTCGTAGTCGATACCGGCGTAGACGACGAAGCCGTTGTCGATGTGGGGCTGGTACTCCTCTCTCTCCTCGATCGTGCACTCGTGCCGATCCAGGTCCTCGTAGCTCGCGAAGCGCTGGCAGGCCTGAGCCTCCAGGTCGCCGTACGGCATCGGGTGGCGGATCGCCACGACCTTCTTCCCGAGGTCCTTGAGGATCCGCGCGAGAAACCGCGTCGTCTGGGACTTCCCCGCCCCGGTACGCACCGCGGTGACCGCGATCACGGGCTTGGTGGAGGGAAGCATGGTGCCGGTGGAGGAGCAGACGCCGAAGCTCGGGCCCCAGCCGATGACCCCGCTGGCCCGGTGCATGACGTACTCGTGCGAGACGTCGGAATAACAGAACCATACCTGGTCCACGGCCCGCTCGTGCACGATCGACTCGAGTTCCTCTTCCGGCTCGATCGGGATGCCGTCCGGGTAGAGGGAGCCGGCCAGCGAAGCCGGATAGGTGCGGTCCGCGATGTCCGGGATCTGGGCGGCCGTGAACGCCACGACCTCGTAGGCAGGATCTTCACGGAAGAGGACGTTGAAGTTGTGGAAGTCCCGTCCCGCGGCGCCCATGATCAGCACGCGCGTGCGCGTCATCTATCCTCCGGATGCACGTCGTTCATGTCGTTCACGTTGTCTAGGTGTACTGATATCGGTCTGGCCGGACGTTGCCGGCGCAAGAGAAGTGCCGTTGCTGGCGCAAGGACCGGCGCAAGAAACTAGTATCGCCTGTGAGGGGGGAAGAAAAGTGGGCGGCCCGAAGACCGCCCACGCGTAAGCCGAGACCGCCTTGTCTGGACTACTCGCGCATTCCGATCTCGACCGTCTCGACGTCCACGGTGATCTCGTTCAGTTTGTCCGCGATCTCGGGACGCATCTCGCTCTGGTAGCGTCCGCCCACGTTCTCGGCCAGGAAGCGCTCGATCGCAGCATAACTCGCCAGGTTGTTGATCTCGTTGGCGAAGCCGTGCC
>JAUVMT010000109.1 GCA_030600085.1 Gemmatimonadales bacterium
CCACATCTCGGCCAGAGCCGAGATCCCCTTGTGGTAAACGCCCAGATCCAGCCACTCGTCGGGCCCGTGCGGGTTGGCGCCGGGGAGGCCGAAACCGACGAGGATGACCGGTGCCTGGAGGATCGACTCGAAGAGCGGGACGATGGGAATCGAGCCGCCCTCGCAGATCAGGAGAGGTTTCCTTCCGAATGTCTCCTCGAGCGCGGTGGACGCCGCTTCGAAGACCGCTCCGTGAGGGTCGGCGCGCCAAGGTGTCGCCCCGTGGTGATGCTCCACCTGGACCTCCACCCCCTCGGGGGCGAGGGAGAGCACGTGCTTCGTGAACGCGGCCTGGATCTCTTCGGGATCCTGCTCCGGCACCAGCCGCATGGAGACCTTGGCCCTCGCCTCCCCCGGCAGAACGGTCTTGGCTCCTTCACCCGTGAACCCGCTGATCAGGCCGTTGACGTCAAGGGTCGGCCGGTACCACAGCCGCTCCAGCGTATCGTAACCGGCCTCGCCGGCCACCGTCTGCACTCCCAGATCGCGGCGGAAGGCGGATTCATCGAACGGGATCGCCCGTAGCGAAGCCCGTTCCTCTCCCGTCATCTCGTTCACACGGTCGTAGAAGCCGGGAACGGCCACGCGGCCGTACTGGTCCTCCAACCCAGCGATGATCGAGGCGAGGGCATTCGCCGGGTTCCGAACCGCGCCGCCGTAGCTCCCGGAGTGGAGATCACGGTTCGGGCCTCTCACGGTGATCTCCATGTACGCGAGGCCGCGAAGGCCGGTGGTGATCGCCGGCAGGTCGGGCTCGAGCATCGTCGTGTCGCTGATCATCACCGCGTCGCAGGAAAGGCGCTTGCGGTGATTGTGAAGGAATTTCTCCAGGTGCTCGCTTCCGATCTCCTCCTCGCCCTCTATCACCAGCTTGACGTTCACCGGGAGCCCCGCGGCGGAGCGCAGTTTCGCCTCCAGTGCCTTTACGTGCATGTGGACCTGTCCCTTGTCGTCCTCCGAGCCCCGAGCATACATGCGGCCGTCGCGGACGTCGGGCTCGAACGCGGGTGTCGTCCACAGGTCCTCCGGGTCCGCCGGCTGCACGTCGTAGTGCCCATAGATAAGGACGGTGGGAGACTCCACGTGCGCCCGATGCTCGGCGTAGACGACCGGGTGGCCGTCTGTCTGTATCACCTCGACCGTCTCCAGGCCGGCGTTCGACAGGTGGCCTGCCAGCCACTCCGCACATCTGCGAACATCGCCGGCGAAGCGGCTCTCCGTGCTGACGCTCGGGATGCGGAGCAACTCCTTGAGCTCTTCCTCGAAACGCTCACGATTCTCGCTCAGATAGACATCGATCTCGGTCACTCGGGGCTCTCCGTTCGTTGTCGGGGTGCCGGCGTTCGAGACAGGTGGACCTGTCGCCAGGAAAAAGTATCGACGATCAGGGAAGATCGGAACGGAGATCTCGTGCGCGGACACTGTTGCGGCGCGGCTCGGAGTGCGTCGAGTATGTATGCGCACGAAAGTGGGCACACCCTGTACCTGGAGGACTCGATGATCGATAGGACTGAGGGCGACGCGTTCGGATCACCGGCGAGCGCTCGGTCGCTGCTGGCGCTGCTCGTCACCGCGTTGCTGTGGGCCGCTCTGCCGGGGTTGGCGACGGCCCAGGACCAGACGGCCGCGGACGAGCCGGCCGAGGATTCGAACCGACTCTCCGTATCGACGATCCTGGACTGGGAGAACGTGGGAGATGCGCAGATCTCTCCGGACGGGGCGCAGATCGTCTACACGCGCCGCTGGGTCGACCAGCTCGAGGACGACTGGCAATCGGCCCTCTGGATCATGAACGCGGATGGCTCCCGGCAGCGATTCCTCGCGAAGGGCTCCAGCCCACGGTGGTCGCCCGACGGTACGCGGATCGCCTACCTGGCGGAGGCGGACGAGAGTGGAGCCCAGATCTTCGTGCGCTGGATGGACGCGGAAGGCGCGGTCTCCCAGGTGACGCGCACTCAGCAGTCGCCCTCGAGCCTGCGCTGGTCGCCCGACGGGACGAGGATCGCCTTTACGATGTTCGTGCCGGACGAGAGCAAGTGGAAGATCGACATGCCGGCGGCGCCGGAAGGTGCGACATGGACCTCGCCACCGAGGGAGATCGACCGCGTGCATTTCCGCAGGGACCGCCGAGGGTTCCTGGAGACAGGCGCCACCCACCTTTTCGTCGTGCCGGCGACCGGGGGCACGGCGAGGCAGCTCACCGATGGCGAGGGTACGGTCGGACAGCTGTTCGCGGGCGTCGCAGCGGACGCGAGCCTGAGCTGGACGCTGGACGCCTCTGCGATCGTCTTCGAAGGCCTTCTCGAGGAGGACTGGGAGGAGCGTTACCGGGAGTCCCACATCTACGCCGTCGACGTGGAGAGCGGCGCCATACGACAGATCACCCAGGAGAAGGGGCCATGGTCGGGACCGCGCCTCTCTCCCGATGGCCGGCTGGTCGCGTTCACCGGATATCCGTGGTCACGGCAGACCTATAGAGCCGCCGACCTCTACGTGATCGGGCTGGACGGGTCGAACATGCGGAAGATCTCTGGAGATCTGGATCGCTCGGCGCAGAGCCTGCATTGGGCGCGGGACGGAAGCGGCGTCTTCTTCACGGCGCAGGATAGAGGTGGCAGCAACGTGCACTTCGCCTCGCTGGACGGCTCCGTGAAGCCGATTACGGACGGCACCCACATGCTCTCCCTCAACTCGCTCGCACCCGGCGGACGGGCGGCCGGCACCCTCCGGTCGGCAACCGAGCCGGGCGACGTCGTGGCCTACTCCCTGTCGAGCTTCGCTGGTTTCCAGACGCTCACCGCCGTGAACGACGATGTGCTGACGGGCCTCGAGCTCGGCGACGTCGACGAAGTCTGGTTCACGTCGTCGGGGAACACACGGGTACAGGGGTGGGTCGTCAAACCGCCGGACTTCGATCCCGACCGGCAGTATCCCCTCATCCTTCACATTCATGGCGGACCCCACGCCATGTACAACGTCGCCTTCAACCTCTTCTTCCAGACGCTCGCCGCGAACGACTACGTCGTGCTGTACACCAATCCGCGCGGGAGCACGGGATACGGCACCGACTTCGGGAACGCGATCGACAACGGCTACCCGAGCGTGGACTACGACGACCTCATGGCCGGCGTCGACGCGGTTATCGATCTGGGCTACGCCGACAGCGAGAACATGTTCGTGACCGGATGCAGCGGCGGCGGAGTCCTATCGAGCTGGGTCATCGGAAAGACCGACCGCTTCGCCGCGGCGGGCGTCCGGTGTCCGGTGGTGAACTGGATGAGCTTCGCGGGCACGGCCGACATCGTCCGTTGGGGATACGAGCGCTACGACGGCTACCCGTGGACCAACCCCGACAAGTACCTGGCGCATTCGCCGCTGATGCTGGCGGGGAACGTGACCACGCCGACGGTCGTGATGACGGGCGAGCTGGACCTGCGGACCCCGATGTCTCAGTCGGAGGAATACTACCAGGCTCTCCGGGCGGAGGGGGTCCCGACCGTGCTGCTGAGGTTCAATGAAGAGTACCACGGAACCACCTCCAAGCCTTCGAACTACATGCGAACGGCGCTCTATCTGATGAGCTGGTTCGAGAAGTGGGGGACTTTCGACGACGAAGAGGAGAAGGTGGCCGGCACGAACCGTTGAGCGAACCGGAGGCAGGCAGCAGGCCGGAAGGCAGCCAGGGCTGGTTCGCTCGCGGCCTGCTGTTCGAGAACTGCAGCTGCCAGATCGTCTGTCCCGGCCACGTTCACTTCGACCAGCTCTGCACGCACGAGCGGTGTGAGGCGTGGTGGGCGATACGTATCGACGAGGGCGAGTTGGGCGGCGTGCGGCTGAGCGGTGTGAAGGCGGTGATCGCCGCGGACAGCCCGCAGCGGATGATCGACGGCGACTGGGTCCAGACGATCATCATCGATGATGATGCCACGCCCGAGCAGCGACGCTGTGCCGAGCAGATCCTGCGCGGGGAGGTCGGAGGACCATGGGAGGTGCTGGGTCGCTTCGTGGGAAAGCACCTGGAGACCCGCGTCGCCCCGATAAACATCGAAGACGAGCCGATGGCCAAGCGCATCTCCATCGCAGGACTGCTGCGGGGGGTCGTGACGGCGATTCGAGGCCGGGACCGGGACCGGCCGGTCAGCTTCGAGAATATCTTCAACCAGATCCACGCACCCACGCAGGTGATCGCCCGCGGCGACAGCGAATACGACGACGGAGTAATCAGCTTCCGCAACGAGGGCACGCACGGGCTCTGGTCCGACTTTCACTGGTCCGTGGAAGGCGGGTGACCCTCCGCTTTCTGTCGCCCCGATAGCTCCTGGCGCGTTCTTCACACGAATAGAGCACCTCTCCGACTAGAAAGGAGCCTCCATGAGCCCGCATGCCTTGCCAGTGCTCGTTGTCGCTCTCGCGATCGCCCCCAACCTGACCCACGCGCAGGACACCGAGGGGAATTCCTGCGAAGGAGCCGAGCACCGCCAGTTCGATTTCTGGGTCGGCGAATGGAACGTCGAGAACGCCGCTGGCGAGCGGGCGGGAACCAACCGGATCGAGCTCGTTCTCAAGGACTGTGCGCTCCACGAGAGTTGGGAGGGAGCCGGCGCGGGCCGGGGGTTCAGCTACAGCATCTACGACAGGCGAACCGGCAGCTGGCACCAGACCTGGGTGGACGATCAGGGCAGGCTGTTGCAGCTGGATGGCCGGCTCGACGACGGCAAGATGGTTCTCAAGGGAAAGAACCCGGGCCCGAATGGCGGCCACATCTCTCACGAGGTGACGTGGGAGAGGATCGACGGCGGACGCGTCCAGCAGGTTTGGAAGATCTCACGCGACGAGGGAGACTCCTGGAACACCGTCTTCGACGGCATCTACATCCCGGCCGACTAGCTCGACGAGAGTGGCTCGGGCCGGGCCGCCAAGCCGCTCAATCGGGGAAGACGGATCGGATCGTCGCCTGGATCGTCTGGGCCGCCTGCAGTGGATCGGGAGCACCCCGAATCGGGCGGCCGACCACGACGTAGTCGGCTCCGAGGCGGAATGCGTCCTCGACGCTGACGGTGCGTTTCTGATCGTCGAGGACGTTGGCGACGGGTCTGATCCCCGGCGTCACCACGAGCAGCCGATCACCCAGCGCGCTTCGAATCGCGCTCGCTTCGCGGCCCGACGAGATGACGCCGTCGCATCCCAGCTCGAGGGCTCGCCGGGCTCGCGACAGGACGAGGGTGGAGACGTCGGTCTGAAAGCCGAGGTCCTCGATGTCGCCATCGTCCAGGCTCGTCAGAGCGGTCACGGCGAGGATCTTCACATCGCCCTTCTCGGCGCAGGCCGCTTCGATCATCCCGTCGTTCCCGTGCACGGTGACGAACGTGATGCCGCGGCCGACCAGCTGCCGAACGGCCGATGCGACGGTGCTCGGGACGTCGAAGAGCTTCAGGTCGGCGAAGACGCGGACGTCGCGTGCCACGAGCCATCGGACAAGCTCGAAGTACTCGCCGGTCATCAGCAGCTCGAGCCCCACCTTGTAGAAGCAGCACGCATCGCCCAGCCTCTCGACCAGCTGTTTGGCGTCGCGAACGGTGGGGACATCCAGCGCGAGAATGAGACGCTCACGCGACGGGATCGGCTTCGGACTCGGCATCACCGGCTCCGGCTCGGAATCACCCGCTCTAAGCTGTCGGTCCGGAGATCCGCTCGAGCGCCATGTCTAGCGCCCCGGCCAGAAGCCGGCACTCCGCGGAACCCGCCCGCTGTGCGGCCTCGTCGAGCGCCCCTTCCACGGTGGAGGCCACCGCGTCGAAGAACTCGGAGACGGAGGCCGGGTCGTCGCGCTGCATCTGGAACGCGAAGGCGTGGGCCGCCCCGAGGTTCGCGATGAAGTCAGCGACGATCGCGAAGCGCGTATCCGCGTCCGCCTGCAGCGCCGTGTCCTCCGGACAGACGGAGGCGAACGGCAGGTTCGAGCCGCAGACGATGGCTCGAACCCCCTGATCCCCCATCTGATCGAGAGCCTCGGCCGTCAGTGTCCCGGAGGCGGCTGCGGTGATGAAGATGTCGGCGGAAACTCGGCGAAACGCGGCCAGGCCCTCTTGGCCGGCCTCGGCGGAACTGACCGGAAGCTCGGTTCGGGTGCGCCGCGCCAGTAGCTCCCCCACTCCCTTCGCGTCCAAGCCCTCCGGCACCACGAGCCCGTTCGCGACGTCCACGATGCCGACGATCCGGGCGCCGGCTTCCGCCAGGTAGTGGGCAGCCCCACCACCGACGCACCCGAACCCTTCGATGAGGACGCGTGCCCCCTCGACGCTCCGTCCCTGCAGCTCGAGAAGACGCTTGGCCGCCGAAGCCACGCCGTATCCGGTCACGAGATCGGAAACGCTTCCGTTCCAACCGGCAGGCGAGAAGGGAGAGCCCGCCTTCTGTTCCATCCCCTCGGTCATGGCCCGAAGCCGCCGCGCCAGCGCCTCACCATCCAGCCTATAGTGCCCGCGGAGAGCCCCCTCCTGAGGATGAGCGAGGCCGAGCCGTCCGCAGATCGGTAGTACCTCTCTGCTCTCGTCGACGTTCAGGTCGCCGGCGGTCCCATACACGGATCTCAGATAGGGGTTGATCGCGGTGAACCAGCGGCCGAGCACCTCCTCCTTTCGCGGGTCGGAGGGATCGAAGGCGATGCCGGACTTGGCTCCACCGATCGGTGGGCCCGAGAAGGCGAACTTGAGCTCCATCACCTTCGCCAGGTAGACGACCTCATCCCGGCCCAATCCGGACCGCATACGCGTGCCGCCCCCCGCCGCCCCTCCGCGCAAGCTGTTGAGGGCGAGCCAGCCCCGAGCACCGCTCTCGGCGTCGTTCCACTCGATCGCCGTCTCGGGTGGCGTCGCCAGATACCGGGCGTACCGATGCCAAACGTCGCGCAGCGTGCGTTGCCTTCCGGCCGGGGGTGTATCCTTCGTCTCCGTCGTGAGCATCCTCTTTCTCGTCTCCTCTTGGTCCCCGGTCCTCGGTCGATCCTCGGCGTCGAGGGACCTGGAAACTACGTCTGCGACCTCGACGTCTGTCAATCGGCGCGGCCCCGGGCGCCGGCCCCCGTTTCGCCTCCTTCCCACTCCGTCCACTCGAGCAGGGGAAGCAGCTGGAAGCTGCCGTCGTGCCGCCAGTCCGCCGGCGGCCAGGCCTTACGCCCGAGCGGCGCCTTGCGGCTGACGCCGAGATCGACGGCGGCCTCGGCGAGCGACGGAAGTCGATCCTCGGCGCCCGCGTATCCGATTGCCTGTATCCGTCCATCGAGCGGCCGGAGA
>JAUVMT010000201.1 GCA_030600085.1 Gemmatimonadales bacterium
AGCGCTCTTACCGTCGTCCTGAAAGGGCAACTGCTATGCCCTCCGCGTGAAGGAAGCATAAGACGCTGTAATACAGTCAGTTATGGTGTGTGCACCGGACCCGGTGTTGACAGGAACCGCCGGTTCTCGTTGCAGGATGCAAGGAGTGACGGCGCTCCTGCGAAGAATCCTCACGGCGGCACATGGTCCTGGCCGGGGAGCGTCGAAGCGCTCCCCCGAAGCGTCGGTCTCAGGCCTCCAACTCGTACCTCTTGATCTTCCGGTACAGCGTACTGGGGTCGATCCCCAACACCTCCGCCGCACGGGTCTTGTTGCCGGCCTCGGCCTTGAGAACGTGCTCGATGTACGCCCGCTCGATGACCTCCAGGCTCGGGTTCGCCGGCGACGTCTCCTGAACGAGCGGCACCGACGGCGGCTCCTTGAGTCGAGTCGGGAGAGCGCTCGCGTCGATCGTCGCGGCTGACGTCAGAACCACGGCGCGCTCGACCACGTTTTCCAGCTCTCGAACGTTGCCGGGCCAGTTGTAGCCCTGGAGGATCGTCATCGCGTCGGCCGAGAGCTTCGTCGGGGCCGTATCATCGGCTTCGGCGTGCCGCGCCAGGAAATGCTCGGCCAACAACGGAATGTCCTCCTCTCGTTCCCTGAGCGCCGGGATCTCCACCGAGATCACATTCAGCCGGTAGTAGAGGTCGCGGCGAAAGCGCCCCTGCTCGATGTCCCTCTCGAGATCACGATTGGTCGCCGCAATCAACCGCACGTCAACGGCCACCGCCTTCGTGGAGCCCACCGGTATCACCTCCCTCTCCTGCAGCACCCGGAGCAGCTTGACCTGGGTGGAGGGCGCCATCTCCCCGACTTCGTCCAGGAAGAAGCTCCCGGTAGATGCGGCCACGAAGAGCCCTTCCTTGTCGCGGACGGCGCCGGTGAACGAGCCCTTCAGGTGACCGAAGAGCTCAGATTCCAGCAGACCTTCGGGGAGCGCCGCACAGTTCAAGGACAGGAAGCGCCGGTCCGAGCGCTCGGAGAGCTCGTGGATGTAGCGCGCGAACACCTCCTTTCCGCTTCCGCTCTCGCCGCGAAGCAGGATCGTGGAGTCGCTCGCCGCCACCGCTTCGGCCAGATCGAGCGCCTTCCGGAAACTCGAGCTCTGGCCGATCGGCCGCAGGACGTCGTGGGAGCTCCGCTTTCGGAGTTCCTTCTTGAGGCGGGTGTTCTCGCGCGCCACTACGCCAAAGGAGAGCGAGCGACGCAGAACGGCGAGCAGTTCCTCGTTCACCCACGGCTTCTGCACGTAATGGGTCGCGCCCAGATTCACCGCCTGAATCGCCGACTGCAGGGATGCCTGCGCCGTAAGGAGGACGACGGGTGTGCTCGGGTCGCGCTCGCGGATCTCCTGCAGCACATCTACGCCGGTCATCTTCGGCATTCGAATGTCGCTGAGCACGATGTCGGGCTTCATCTCCTGGAACCTGTCCAGCCCATCCGTGCCCGTGAGTGCGGAAACCACGTCGAACCCTTCATCCTTGAGAAGGACTCCGAGGACGTCGTGGACGCTCTGCTCATCATCGATCAACAGGAGTACCGGTTTCTGGCTCATAGCTCGCTCGTCATAGGTTCAGGTGATTGGATCTCGGAGAGCCGATTATCGAGATCACGACGCGGGATAATGATGGAGAAGGTGGCTCCCTTACCCGGCTCGGAGCTCGCCAGGAGCACCCCCCCGTGGGCCTGGACGGCTCGATAGGCGATCGCCAGACCCATCCCCGTGCCCCCCTTCCGCTTCGTGAAGAAGGGGTCGAAGATCCGGCTCATGTCCTCGGGTTCGATGCCTGGGCCGTCGTCGATGACACGGATCCGGACGGGATGGCCGAGCTCGACGCTTCCGGGCACGAACACGGGGCCCAGCGTGTCGGCCACGACCCGCACGTGAACCGAGCCGGCCTCGTCGGCCGCCTGCACCGCGTTCAGCACGAGGTTCAGGAGAATCCGGTGCAAAAGGTCCGGATCGCCCCACAGGTCTTCCAGCTGTCCGTGCACTTCCACCTCGAATCGGGCGCGGTTCTCGGCCTCGGGACGTTGGCCGACCAGATGGACGACCTCGCGGATCATCTGTTCCAAATCGATCTGCCTGCGCTCGACGACGTCGACCCGGGCAAAGTTGTTGAACTCTCCAAGCAGCCGGTTCAGCCGGTCGGACTCGCGAACGATCAGGCCGGTGAGAAGCTGTTCCTCATCGCCCCCTTTCGCGCGGCGCGAGAGCTGCTCGGCAGCGCTGCGGATCGAGGCCATCGGATTTCGGATCTCGTGGGCCAGCGAGGCGGAGAGCTCGGCCACTGCCTCCAGGCGCCCGGTTCGAAGCCGCAAGCTCTCGAGCTGACGTGCGGGACGCATATCCTGCAACACGACCGTGACGGAAGGAGGGGCCTCGGGAGGGGCGTGCAGAGCGGTGCTCACCGAGACGGGCAGCCCGGCGGCGTCACCCGGGACCGGCTCGCTCCCCCAGCCGTAGCTACCAAGCCGCTCCGTTTCTCCACTCGTGGAACGCTCGAGTTGGTCCCGACGGGAGGGTGAAAACCATCCGTCGACCTGCGCCTCCCGATCCCTGACCACCCTTTTCGTCCGAATGGTCTCGCGCACGGCGCGCGCGATCTCGGGGGCTCGGTCGTTCAGCTCCGGAAGCAGATCACGGCCCAACCAGCCCTCCGGATCTACATCCAGGAGCTCCGCCGCCGCCGGGTTCATATAGGCGACCTGCCCGGACTCATCCACGGTGATCACGCCTGAGCTCAGCGTGCGCAGAACGTCGGCGGTTCCGAGCCGAAGACGCTTCAGCTCGCCCTCGATCGTCCGGAGCTCCTGGGCCGCCTGCCGGAGCCGACCGCCGATGACGCTCGCCACCATCGCCACGATGGCGAAGACGGCGACCTGGAAGAGCACCGCGCCCGAAAGCTGCTCAGGGTAGGCCGCGATGAGATCCAGCAGGTAGGCCAGACCCGCTGAGGACGCCAGCAGCAGAGCGTAAGAGAACGGGAGCGTGAGCGCGTAGCCCGATACGAACGCGATGTAGAGAAGTGGCGGGAAGGAGCTCTGGCTCCCGCCGGTGATGTGGACGATACCCGTTATGAGCAGCAGATCCAGCAGAGCCTGCGAGAAAAGGAAGATCCGGCCAGGGGTCCGCCCGCTGACATGGCTGTACCAGTAGGCGATCGGCGTGACGAGCGCCGCCGCCCCGAGCCCGGCGATCGCGATCGAGCGAAAGCCCGGAATCGCGGGAGCGCCCGAAGCCTGCCACAGGTCCCCCACCACGATGGCAGTCCCGAAGACGGCAAGACAGACGACCAACCGCCCCGCATAGATCCCATACAGGACACGGTTGGTGCTAAGGAGATCGTGTTGCTGGCTCGACGACCGAGGCAACGAGCCTCCCGTCCGCGTGCGATGGACGCTGTCTGCTCCGACCCGGTTACCTCATCGGGTGGAGAACGAACGCATCTCGGCGGATCGGACGGGACATGTTAATAAGACATCAGGGACTGGCAAACTGCAAGAGGCGTCACGGGAAAAATGCAACGGCAAACTCGTAGATGGCTTCTCAGATACGGGTTTACAGCCATTCCGGCGGTTCGTCGAACAGCGTGACTTTATGGATGCGTCCGTCCTCGACGCTCACCGTCAGAGAATGCACGCGGCCTTCGGCGGCCCCGGCCACGGCTCGAAGGATCGGAGAGCCCCCGGACAGCTCGGCGGCGATGTCGGGGGCGGCTTGCGGCCATAGACCGAGCGGCTCGGCGGCCTCCCGTAGGCTCGGCGGCCCCGGGTCGAACGAGAGGGTCCACGAGGCCACGTCGGCCCCTTCGCGGGCAGCGTCACAGCGCACGCGCAGCCTGCGGCCCGGAGCCTCGAAAACCAGCCATAGATCCTCGCCGGTCAGGCGTCGAGCGACAGGCTCTCCCAGCGCGGAGACCACGGCGTCGGCCGGCAGTCCTATCGCGCGGCCGAGGATACCCCATCCTCCGGCCCGGACGCTCAACCCGCCGGCAGCAGCTGGAGGAGAACCCGCCTTGTTCTGGGGCCGTCGAATTCGCAGAAGAAGACGCGCTGCCAGCGGCCCAGCTGCAGGCGACCGCCTGAAACGACGAGGGTGAGACCCGGGCCGACTAGCGCGGCCTTGATGTGGGAGTCCGAGTTACCCTCGAGGTGGCGGTATTGGCGGCCAGGGGGCGCCGCCGAAGCCAGCCAATCCTCGATGTCCTTCGCCACCGCGGGGTCGGCCCCCTCGTTGACCGTGAGCCCGCCGGTCGTGTGCGCCGACCAGAGCACGCAGGCTCCCGCTGAGAGCCCGGCGGCGGCGATTCGCAGCTCCACGTCGGACGTGATATCCACGAGCTGCTCGCGCCGATCTGTACTGACCTCGAGGGTGTCCATGGCTCGAAGCTAGGGCACGGTCCGCGAACGGGCCACGAGAACCGGAAGAGGATCGTTCGGTAAGAGCGTCGTGTCGAGCGGCAGGAAGGGGTATGGTCGAGCGGGGAGGGAGGGGAGCGGTCGAGCGGAGAGGGAGGGGAGAACGGTGAGCGCGCCGCTAAAGCTGGTGGAGCCGAACCAGCGGGCTCACTCACCGCTCAATGGATCTTTA